>CAYJQQ010000008.1:4885-14694 GCA_964372285.1 uncultured Gammaproteobacteria bacterium
CCTCCTCGGCCTAGCCACCGCCTCGCGGTCTCGCTCGCCTATTGCTCGCTCGACAAGGGGGTGGGTCGGAGGGGGAGCTACAGCACCCCCTCCGTGGAGGAAGTTATTCGAAACCGTGGGTTTCGAAAGCGCAGTCCGAGCATAGTCGAGGACGAGCAGTGAGATTCCTGACACGACACGCGCAAGCGTGTCATTCTCCCGTCGTTCTCGCTTTGCTCGAACTCCGGGAGCAGGATTCGAACCTGCGACATCCTCCTTAACAGGGAGGCGTTCTGCCACTGAACTATCCCGGAATATACTTAAACTTATTTTTTAGAATAAGGCATGAGAGGCTCATCGTCAAATAAAAATCTTGTCCCATACAAAATGATACCCAAATAAAGATTGAGTCTCACGCAAAATGAGCCCGACATGAGCTCATTCTTATTCCCAAATTTGTCCCCAAAACAAAACCAAAACTAGTTTAATATTTTAATATACCAAACTGTTTTTTAAGATGAAAATCGTTGTGTTACAATAGACATCATGAAAGAGGGGCCTAGGAAAGAGGAACTGGAAGCCAAACAGCTAAATTCCGCTTCAGCCGAGGAGATTTTCGCTATTTATAGGGAAAGAGGCAGAATTGATCTATCAATCTTAAACAAAGAAAAACTGGCCGAAGTCAAAAATGAATACAAAAGATTGTTTGACCAACTATCGACAGAATCCCAAACAGAGATTTTTGAACAATTTTTAGCCACAGACGCGGTAAGCGACCTTGAAGCAGAGATGATTTTTGAAAAAATTCGTTCCGACCCCACCAATGGAAGCGAGGAGGCCATGAAAGTCGGAGAGTATATTTTTAACGTCGGTATAAGAGGAAAATATTTAAAAATTTTCCATCAATGTCTAAGAATCTTTGAGGAACATAATTTCGAGAAAGGAGTAGAAATTGCCATAAAATTAAGATCGGAGAAAAACTATAAATCTTTACTCATGGTCTTGCCAAATCTGCATCTCTTGGCTTCTCTGCCACGAGAAAAAGAGGTGGGGGAACCGCGCCTCCCGCCTCATAAAATAAGAGAGTTGCAAAAAAGTAAAGAAGAGGAGCTAAAAAAAACCACATCCAATGAAGAAAAGGGACGTTATATTGAAAAATATTTTAATAATTTTGAATCGGCTAAGACGCTTTTAGACACCGCCTTAATTATGGAAGACAAGTGGGCGGCTGAAAGGATTCTTAGCGAGGCAGTCAGATTTTATTCAGAACAAAATTTATACTTTTTACTGCCATACCTTCCCAAAATAAGAGAGGTCAATCCAAGCGTCGCGAAAATCATAGACAACAAAATTCAAGAAGGCTTAAAGATAGAAACATGGCGCGCTTGGCATTTAATCCCGAGTGGCTTTTTTGAAACCAAAGAGGAAAAAGGTCGCCTAGTCGAAATCTTTAAACAACTTGGAGGAGTAGTTGGCAAAGAATTATTATTTTCCACAGATGACGCCAGAAAGGATTCGCTATCACAAAAACTAAAAAGAGAAAAACTAGAAATAGAAGACGGAATATCTTTAAGAAAGGCGGAATTTTTACTGACAAACTTTCCTCAATATACAAGCAGTCTGTCCGCGCAAGAAAAATTCAAGATCCTGGCGACTATGCTCGAGTGTCAAGTCCCAGTAATAGCTTACGTAGAAAAAACTGGCCTTAGCGATAAAGATCTGAAGGTGTTTATAAAAAGAACGCTGAAAGATGACGACACTAAAATTATATTCAAAATGAATGGCGCCCTTGAAATAGAAAAGCTAGTGAAAATGGGCTTGGAAAAAGAAGCGGCAGCAATAATAATATCAGACATAGAACTCGCCGATTATTGGGAACTGCACGATACGCTCAGACTGCGCATTATAAACAATATAGAAAAAATCTTCTCCTTGGTGTCAGAAAAATCTAAGAACAAAATAATTTCGGCAATTAATGCCAAAATACCAACAATGTGGATTGAGAATTTAGACTACGCCATAGACAACAATATAATCTCTTTTGAGAACCTCCAGAGACTTATAGCCGGCAACCCTGACAAATTGATAAGATATTATCCCAATCTTTTGTATAAACTTAGAAAAATAGAGCCGGATGACAGGAGATTTAGAGAGAAAAGAGAGATTCTGCGAAATACGGCAAAATTATCAATTAAAAAATATATAGCTCACTTCCTAAATGATGTAGACAAGCGAAAAATAATCTCAACCATAATTTCTGAAACCGAACTCGGAGAGATCATCACGGAAGGCCTCGAAAATCCGGAAGGTGGCCTACCGTTAGCCATGGAAATTTTAAGGTCTTTCTCGGATAGTAAGAAAAAACAGTCGGATCACCTTCTATTAAAATACGGGGATCCGGCGCGCAAAATCGTTGAAGAAGTTTTGAAAAAAAATCCGGGCATGCTATTCAATGAATTTTTGTACGACTGGGACAATCTAGTAAGAAGTTTCTCGGAAAGAGGTCTGCTTAAATATCTGACCAACGATATAGAATCTATAAACTTAAGTCGTCTTTTAGACGACTACGCTGGGGGAAAAATAGTCGAGGCGCTTATTAGGCACCCATATTATATAAATAAATTCTTGGATTATTTAACAACAAAAGATGGAATTTATCATATCGCGTCATTCTTAGGATCACTATTCGAATTTCAGAAAGAACTAAACAGAAAAAAGAACGGCCCAAACGAACTCAAGGACGCCAGACCACCAATAGATCAAGAAGCGCTTAAAGAGATACTCGGAAAATGTATCGCGTCTTATGAAAAAGCGATTAAAGAGAACCGCTTCCTCGTCTTCGAATGGGTCCCAAAAAGTCGCCGCGATATAATAAAAGATAATCCGACCACGAAACAGATTGTGCTAGAGCAGTCAAATCTCGAAGTATCAGAATATCTAAAACAGTTCCCGAATGAAGTGGGATCTGTCTTGGATATCGTCGAAACAAACCAGAATTTATATAATAAAATTCTGGTTGACAATATAAATCTAATATTTTTTTCCAGTAAAAAATATATTTACGAGACATACGAAATCTACGATGAGAGGCTGTTAACAGAAAAGACAGAAGATCTCATCTGTGAAATTGACCCCATTAAACAAACTGAGCGCGAGGCAAGGATGAGAAAACTACAGAAAGACTTTTATGAAATAATTCTGAAAAAGATCAAGGAACTGTCGACATTCAAACTTTATGAAAAGCAATTAACAATCTTAGCCAAACACGAAGTCGAAATAAATGGAGAACAGTTAGAAAAACCAAAAAATCTAAACAGTGAATTTATAATTTTAGCCAAAAAACTGTTACTTTTAAATAGCTGCAAATGGTTCGTCAAAAATATTGATCAAATCCTTAAGAGAAACAAACACGACCAGGCAAAAATTATAAAACTGGCGGAAATGTCAGTTTTATACAAGATCGAACACGAAGAAGAGTTTGAACTGACGGAGTCCGCTTTGGTAAAATTAGGGGAAAAAATAACTAAAACATTCGTCGCCAAAATCCGCCAAACACTGCAAATAGAAATCGACTCCGACTTGCAAACCAAAGCTTCCCCCGATTTATTGGACGCCATACTAATCTATTACACTAGTAGTTGCAGAAAGGACAGAGAGATGTCCCGAGCCATAAAAAGTTTTGTACCAAAAATTTTGGACGATAATTACGGTTTTGACAAATGGTGGAATAAAAACAAAAATAAAACTGATGGACTGGAAGAACTAAAATCCTTAAAATTGTTACCGGCAAAAATCACTTTAGCTCAATATGAAAGTTGGACACAAGACGCGGAATCTTCTCTTAGAGAGAATTTGTCAATTTCACTCGACGACCTGACCGAAAATATCAGAAAAACAATCTCCCAAGCAATTTTTGACAATCACATAAACAAAGAGTCCGTAGATCAAACAAGGGATGATCTGCTTAGTAAATATAAATCAATGGCTTCAGAACTTTCTGAATTTAGAAAACGGGCAGATCTAGATGGCGAAAAGGAATTTGTCTCGGAACACGGAAAAACAATAGACAAACTTCGAGCGCTTTTATATCTTTCGGCCATCAGGAATATCTCTGCCAGCGAACTTGAAAGGAACGTAATTAATTTTAATGGAAAGGATATAAACTTAAATCAGGCTTGGAAAAATATTGAAAAGGGGCTCTGCGGCGAATTTCCCGAATTTAAAACTGATGTGGAGAAACTAAAACAACTGGCTGACAAATCGAGAGAAAATCTTTTTGGCGGAGATAAGATTTCAAAAACCGAACTGTCTATCACAGACAAATTTGATCCAGAAATCTATTTCTATATAGGCGAAAATCCCGTACCGTCGTGCCAAAACTATAACTCCCGCACCGAGGGCGGTTTAAACTTCGGTCTATTGGCTTATGAAGAAGATCCTAACATAAAAATCGTCCAGGTTTACAACGAAAGCGACGTCTTAATATCCAGAAGCATAATGAGGCTCTTGGAAGACGAGAATGGTTATCCTCATCTTTTTTTAGAAAGAGTCTATTCCGTAAATCCACACCCCAAAATTGAGGAGGCAATCATTAATTTTGCCAAACGAAAGGCCGAAATTATGAAAGTTGGCCTATATTCGGAAACAATAGTTGATATGGAGAGTGAGTCGGATTTATATCAACACGGAACACTATATAGTCGCGGCAGTCGCGCGCCATATGTCTATACCGATTCAGGTGGCGGTCGAAAAAAAGATGGTGTTTACTCCGTAGTAGGCAGAAAAATTGTTTAATTTTTATTCAGAGCGTCGACAGTGTATCTATTGGATGGATCCCAAAGAAGTCAAAAGGAGCAGTTACAACATACCCCTATTTCGTCTCACTATTATAAACCCGCAACAAAAAAAAGATAAAGAAGGCTACTAAACTAAGAGAAGCCCCGTAATAAAAAGAGTAAGCCGACCCGTACTTATCCCAAAGCACGCCGAAAATTATTCCGGCGGGAAGCGCCGCGAAACCAGTCAGCGCGTTATACATACCGTAGGCCGTAGCCCGAAACTGTTCCCCCACAAGGTCTGCCACGATAGCCCTCCCCACCCCTTCGGTCAGCGCGCTGTAAAAGCCGTACACCATGAACAAAATCCAGATGGCCGAAATAGATTTAAAACTAGCAAAAGCAAAATAGGTGGCCGAAAAAATCAGCATACCGAGCATGTAAGTATTGCGGTGGCCGATCTTATCCGACAAAATACCGGCCGGCGTGGAAAAGAGAGCAAAAGTAATACTATAAGCGAAATAAATAATGGGTAGATACATTAAAGCCAAACCTACCTCTGTGGCTTTAAGTAAGAGAAACGCCTCGGAAGCTTTAGCCATGCCAAAAAGCGTGGCTCCAGTCAAAAATATTAAAAACGGCAACCCCAGATAACGAAATTCAAACTTTACCTTAGGGCCGGAAGGCTGGCTCTTGCCCGGAATCTCGCGCACAAACAGAATTAAAACAAAAACCGCGATGGCGCTAGCCACAAATGAAAGCATAAACAAGGTCCTCAAATCGTTCTGGATGTACGGCAAAAGAGCAAAGGCAATGAGCGGCCCAAGCGCCGCGCCCAGTGTATCCGCGCCCCGATGAAAACCAAAAGAGCGTCCGAGATTTTCTTTTTCCGTCGAGAGACTGATGAGAGTGTCGCGCGCGGCATCCCGAGCCCCTTTGCCTACCCGATCAATGAAACGCACACCGAGCACCTGCCCCGGCACTTGAGCCACTGAAAGAAAAGGCTTAGCTATGGCTGAAAGGGCGTAACCGAACACCACGAATTTTTTGCGCACGCCCATCCGATCAGAAAGGTTGCCCGCTACTATTTTCAGAAATCCGGCCGTAGCTTCGGCAATCCCCTCCACTACCCCCACGAACGTGACGCTAGCCCCCAGCACCGATGTCAAAAAGATAGGAATGAATGGGAAAATCATATCCGAAGAAAGGTCGTTTAAGAAGCTAAAAACGCCAAGACAGATGACATTCGGATCAAGCTTCAACACCCTCTTGAAATAGTTCATGCGATTTATATAATATACCATTATGAAATATCGAGACAGTATTATCATAAGCGTCATAAGCGGAGCCTTGAGCGCCCTGATGGTCACCACCATCTTTTTCAAGGAGCTAAGCAATCAGAAAATTGAGCCTGCGGAAAAAAACAAAGAACCTGAAAAATCCACCATCTTTTCCATTCCCAAGCCGGTGATTCAACCTTCTGACGAAGAGAAAGTGATAGTAGCCGTCAAGAAAGCCAACCCCGCGGTGGTGTCGATCGTTATCTCCAAAGATGTGCCGATCCTGGAACAGTATTTTGAAAATGTGCCGGGCTTCAACGATCCATTTTTTGAGCAGTTTTTCGGAGAAGGTTTTTCACCCTTTAATTTTTCCATTCCCAAATATCGGGAAAAAGGCACCGAGAAAAAAGAGATCGGGGGTGGTTCCGGCTTTATTGTTTCTCCCGATGGCCTGATCGTGACTAATCGCCATGTGGTAAGCCAAAAAGATGTGGAGTACACGGTGCTCACAAACGATGGCGCCAAACATACGGCCAAGGTGATGGCCCGCGACCCGGTCTTGGATATTGCCATCTTGAAAATCGAGGGCGCCAATCATCCGTACCTTGACTTCGCCGATTCTGACAAGATCGCCATCGGCCAGAGCGCCATCGCCATCGGCAACGCGCTGGCTGAATTCAGAAATACGGTCTCGGTGGGCGTCATCTCGGGCCTGGCGCGCTCCATCGTGGCCGGCGACTCGTTCGGTAAACCAGAGCAGCTAGAAGGGGTCATCCAGACGGACGCCGCTATCAATCCGGGCAACTCTGGCGGCCCGCTTCTCAATCTTTCCGGCAAAGTCATCGGCGTGAACGTGGCCATGGTAAGAGGTTCCCAAAACATCGGCTTCGCTCTGCCTGCCAATTCCGTCAAGCTGGCCGTCAATTCGGTCAAGACAAGCGGCAAAATCGTCAGACCGTTCCTCGGCGTGCGCTACATCAATATCACCAAAGAGTTGAAAGAAAAAAATAAACTGGCTTACGATTACGGTGTCTTGGTGGCGCGCGGCGAGAGCCGCGATGAGCTGGCCGTCACCCCCGGCTCGCCCGCCGACAAAGCCGGCATCGTGGAAAACGACATCATATTAGAGATTGACGGCAAGAAAATTACAGAGGGGGCGAGCCTAGCCGGCCTGATCCGTCAGAAAAAAGTAGGCGACAAAGTCAGGCTGAAAATCGTCCACCGCGGCGAAGAAAAAACCCTTGAAGTCAACCTAGTGGAGATACCGGAATAGCAAAACCCGCCTCTTCGGCGGGTTTTGCTGCAAATAAAATTTTATTTGCTTGACAATTTTAGGGCTTTGTCGTAGCAGGTCCAGTGGTACCCCTTGCCGTTCGCAAGAGCCCAGATGGCCAGCTTGACATTGTGTTCGGGATTGAGATAGTCGAGGCTATCGTCGCCAAACTTTTTGGCGAAAAGTTCGAATGTAGGTTTATGGAACTGAAAGGTTCCGTAAGCCTTGCCTCCGTCTCCGTAGACATCGGCCCTGAATTCGGACTCGCACTTGGCAATGGACTTGGCTAATTTCTCGCTTACTCCATATCTTTTGGAATAAAGATTAATCCAATCGAGAACACATTCTTTGGTATGGCAGTATTTCTCCTTGACCTTCAATTGATCATCGACGGGCAGGCTATCCGTTGGAGCAGGCGTGATTAGCGCCGTGGCCCCAATTAAATTAGCCGCCATAGCGATACCTATAATCGCCCTTTCGATGGCTATAACTAAAATGGCTTTATTTTAAGGAGCTACAGTCAGTCTCAAATTTGGCCGAAGCGACTAGCGACGGCCAAGTTTATGCCTTTTTCAGGATATCCTAGTAATATAACATATGATACCAGCCCCGTCAAGAGCGATATTTTAGCCTATCTGTTACAATCTAGGAGAGATATTAACTAACATAATTTAAGCGCTTCCACAAGCATGCAATACTTAGAGAAAAAATTTAACCTCCAAGGATTAGACGGTCTTTCCGAAAGGCAGATTGGCGAACATCTGAAGCTATACGCCGGCTATGTTAAAAATAGCAATCTGCTTTGGAGCGAAATTGTGAATCTGGAAAAGGAGCTGGATAAGAACGCTCTTTACATCGCGGAACTGCAAAGACGCTTCGGTTTTGAGTTTAACGGCATGCGCCTGCACGAATACTATTTTGAAGCTTTAGGACCGGCCGCTCCCATGTCCGAGGAATCTCCTTTAATGAGAGCTCTGATTTCCCAGTACGACTCCTTTGAAAACTGGCTGACCTATTTTAAAAAAGCTGGATTGATGCGCGGCATCGGTTGGGTTCTTCTTTATTACGATCCAGCCATAGGAGCTCTCCATAATACATGGGTGAGCGACCACGAGATCGGCCATCTGGCCGGCCTCGCCCCCATCATCACCATGGATGTCTGGGAGCACGCCTACCTCCTAGATTATCTGCCAAGCCAGCGCAAAGATTATATTGAAGTTTTTTTCAAGAATCTCAACTGGACACTGATTGAAGAGAGATATAGAATGGTCACACATGGAAAATAATAATCCATATCTTATACCCATCTCGATCTTGCTTGCCGGAGCTATGATAGGCGGAGCGTTGTATTTTAGAGAAGCTCCAAACTCAAAGGCCAAAGACCAAAAAGTGGCCAGTGAACAAGTCGAGGAAAATAAAGTGGGCGAAGTAAAGCCGGTGACCGCGGCCGATCATATCTTGGGGGATCCGAACGCGCCGGTAAAACTGATCGAGTTCGCGGATCTAGAGTGTCCCTTTTGCAAAAGATTCCACACCACCCTAAAGCAGCTCATGGATGAGTTCGGCAAAGAAGGAAAATTAGCCGTAGTGTATCGCCACTTCCCACTCGACTCCATCCACACCAAGGCCAGAAAAGAAGCTCAAGCCATTGAATGCGCCGCCACGCTCGGTGGTAACGCAAAATTCTGGGAGTATGTCGATGAAATTTTTAAAATAACGCCCTCAAACGATAGGCTGGATCTAGCTGAATTGCCCAAAATTGCAACGCGCGTGGGCCTAAATGAAACTTCTTTTGAGGAGTGTCTGGCGGCGGGCAAAGACAAAGATAAGATAGAAAACCAATTACAGGACGCCATCCGTTCGGGAGGTCAAGGCACGCCCTGGAGCATCGTGGTGAACAAAGCCGGTAAAAAATTCCCCATTAACGGAGCTTTGCCGTACGAGACCGTCAAAGCTATTATCGAAGAAGCGCTCAAATGAAAATCGTAGGCTACGCTTTAGGGGTTTTATTTTTGGGTTTGGTGGTTTGGCTTTTTAGCTTGCCTAAGTTGCCGGAGACAGAAATCATCTCAAGCTCCGGCTTGCACTGGCACGCCGATCTATCTATAAAAATAAAAGGCGCGAATATTGAAATACCGACTGACATAGGGCTCGGAGCTGTGCATAACCCCATACACACCCACGACAACACCGGGAAATTACATCTTGAATTTGGGGGTGTGGTCAAAAAAAGCGACCTTTTATTATCTCAATTTTTTAAAGTGTGGGATAAACAGTTTAATGAAAATTGCATCTTAGACAAATGCAACGGGGCTGACGGCACGCTCACCATGTTGGTAAATGGAGCCACCAGCACAGAATACGGAAAACACCAAATGAAGGACCTAGAAAAAATCGAACTTATTTTTTAATAATATATGAATCTTTGTAAGGTTTAACCTTTCCCGCGGTGGTCTCGCTATCGCTTCGTCCCCTGCGGAGCTTTGGGGGCTTTTTTCAGGC
>CAYJQQ010000009.1:0-14373 GCA_964372285.1 uncultured Gammaproteobacteria bacterium
CATGCGGCTCGACCACGGCGGACACCTTACCCACGGTGCAGCAAAAACCGCGAGTAGTAAATACTTTCGGTCAATACCTTATGATGTTGATAAAAATGGTTATATTGACTATGATGCGCTTCGAAGAACCGCTAAAAAAGAACGGCCAAAAATTATTGTTGCTGGAACAACAGCATATGCAAGACTTCTTGACTGGAAAAAGTTTGCTTCTATTGCAGACGAAGTTAAAGCTTATCTTATGGCCGATATTGCACATGTTGCTGGCCTGGTCTTAGCGAATGTATATCCATCGCCGGTACCACACGCCCATGTAGTCACAACTACGACTCATAAAACTCTTCGCGGTCCTAGAGGTGCCATTATTATGACAACAGCAAAAGGATTAAAAAAGAATCCTGACCTAGCAAAAAAAATTGACAGCGCAATAATCCCAGGTATTCAGGGTGGTCCTCATCTCAATACAATTGCGGGAATTGGTGTTGCACTAAAAGAAGCGTCAACTGCTAGATATAAAAAATACTGCCAACAGATTGTGAAAAATGCAAAATTCCTCGCAAATGAACTAAAAAAATATAATTTCAATCTTGTAACAGGCGGCACGGATTGTCATCTCATTCTGATTGATCTTAGAAATAAAAGTGTAACTGGCAGAACTGTTGCGCTTGCTTGTGAATATGCTGGGATCATTCTAAATTACAATGGCATTCCGCATGACCCTAATCCGCCACTCTTTCCTTCAGGAATTCGGTTGGGAACGCCAGGCATTACAAGCCGAGGTATGAAAGCTAATGAAATGAAAAAAATAGCCAATTGGCTCAACGAAATTGTAGTTGGTTTAAAAAAATCAATGCAAAAATTGAATATTTCAGACGAAAAAGATAAAAATCTCCGAGACAAAATTATTCAATCTACAAAAGTTGTCAAATTGATTAACAGTGAAGTCAAAAAACTCTGCAAGAGATTCCCAATAAAAAGAGCCTATTGAGGGTAGCATAAAATTCCGCCTTGGTTTATAATTGACTATATGTCTTCCAGATTTCGGACCTTCTATTGGCTTATCGTCGCCAATATAGCCATGATTTCGCTCCTGGTTTTGAAATTTAATAACCTTCCACCTCAAATCCCCCTTTTTTATTCAAAACCGCTTGGAGAGGATCAACTGGCAGACACATGGATTATCCTTATACTACCTTTGCTTATGAACTTGCTCTTTTTCTTTAATAACTTTTTATATCGACGCTATTATAAGGACGCTGACCTGATCAAAAAGATTTTTTATTATCTTAACCTTTTTATTATTTTCAGCTTGACCTTGATTTTCGCCAAAATAATTTTTGTCGTAACATGAATATTAAAATATGCTAAATGTAATTGCTTTTTTTATTGCCTCACTCTTCTCCTACCTTTACACTATCCCCACAATTTATTTTGCTAATAAATTCAGGCTCGTAACTGACAAAAATAAGAGAACTCACCCGGCTCATACCCATACTGGTATTATTCCACGCGGGGGCGGCATTCCTATTTTTTTCGCCCTCTATTCGGCTGCTCTGATCTTTCTTCCCTTAAGCAAAATTGTCATTGGGATTCTTATCACGTCTGCCATGCTGGTAGTCGTTGGAGTTTTGGACGACTATTTCGATCTTTCTCCCTATTTCAGGTTTTCGCTGAATTTACTGATTTCATCTCTTATGGTTGGATTTGGACTGTGCATCCCTTATATTTCTAACCCACTAGGTGGAGTCATACAACTTGATCAATGGAAGTTTTCTTTCGATCTTTTTGGCAGACATTCGGTTTTAGTTCTGGCTGATATTTTCGCTATTGTCTGGCTTACCTGGATTATGAATATGGTTAACTGGAGTAAAGGAGTAGATGGACAACTTCCGGGGTTTGTCGCAATTACAGCCTTTTTTTTAGGAATTCTTTCCCAGAGATTCACCGCTCACGATATTAGTGCGCAAACTGTCACTTTGCTTTCATTTATTGTTGCCGGTCTTTTTTTTGGCTTTCTGCCTTTTAATTTTTTTCCTCAAAAAATAATGCCGGGCTATGGTGGAGGAGCGCTGGCTGGATTTTTGTTAGGCATTCTCTCGATCCTCTCGTTCGGTAAAATAGGAACAGCCGTTCTAATCTTAGCCATTCCCTCTATTGATGCTGTATATACTATTATTCGAAGGGTTAAAAATAGACAATCCCCTTTTCGACCTGATTGGGGGCATTTTCATCATAAACTTTTAGAGCTTGGCTGGGGAAAAAGACGAATAGCAGTTTTTTATTGGGTTGTTTCTATTATTTTAGGTATTGCAGCAATGTTTTTAAAAGGAATCGAAAAACTCGTCGCCTTCATTGCGATCGGAATTATCCTTCTAGTATTTATAATCATCATCCAGAAAGTGAAGAAAGTAAAAGCATGATAAAACAATTCTACGAATTTACTAATTCTGTTTTTATTCGTATATACCTGCAATATTCCTAAATTCGTAGGAAATTATTATGAAATATTTTATCAAAACCTTCGGCTGTCAGCAAAATAAGTCAGATTCTGAACGTATCGCTTCAGCGTTTGCCAGTCGTGGTATGACGCCTGCCGTGGGATATGATGACGCAGATTATGTAGTCGTCAATACATGCATGGTTCGTGAATCGGCTGAAAATCGGGTCTATGGGTTAGTCAATAATTTAGGAAAATTAAAAAATAACCCAAAGCGAAGTCAAAGGCTAAAAATTATCGTAACCGGCTGTATGGTAGGTCTAGCCTTTAGAGACAAAACCGGAAAATATTTAAAAAGATTGCGCGAGATTATGCCTGAAGCGGACGAATTCATGCCGATTGAGGAAGTCGGATTTGACAATCAGCCCGTTAGGCAAGATACTATTAACGCTTGGGTGCCAATCTCAAACGGCTGTAACAATTTTTGCACTTTTTGTGTAGTCCCTTTTACACGAGGTCGAGAAATAAGCCGGCCGTATAAAGAAATTATTGCCGAATGTCACCACCTGAAATTAAAGGGATTTAAAAGTATAACTTTATTGGGTCAGAATGTAAACTCTTATGGTTCAGACCTTATTTTAGGAGAAAAAAATATCCAAATGATGAGAGATTTGGACAAAACATATTTCGAGGCTGGACACCCGACAGGGGTACAGGCACAAAAAAATAAAAACAATTTTAAACCGGTTTACGTTAAGCACTTAGGTCGCTATCGAATCCCTACCCTTTTCCCTTATCTTCTTGAAGAAGTGGCAAAATTGGCTTTTGAAAAAGTCGACTTCATTTCATCAAACCCGTGGGATTTTTCAGATGAACTTATCGATGTGATCGCTAGAAATAAAAATATAACAAGATTGATTCACCTCCCTATTCAATCCGGAGACAGTAATGTTCTTAAGCGTATGAATCGTTGGTACTCGCGTGACGAGTACTTGAATCTAGTCGCAAATTTAAAATTTAAAGTTAAAAATTTAAAATTATCCACAGATATAATAGTTGGCTTTTGTGGAGAAACCGATGAAGAGTTTGAAAATACCGTAAAACTGGCTAAACTTGTCAGATTTGAAAAAGCCTATATTTCGATGTACTCTCAACGCCCTATGACAGCAGCCAGCAAAGTCTTCAAAGACGACGTGCCGCATGCTGTAAAAAAACAGCGCTGGCAAATTCTGGAAAATTTGATAAATAAACCCAACTTGAAGATCACTTTGAACTCAACAGATACCATCTTGCACCCACCTGCGTCATAGATGGTATATATTACTTTTTATATCTATTAACAAATCTAGTATTAATTCTTAATTCCTCCAAAACCTGCTCTATTGTTCTTCCTAAACCTGCAACTTTATTTTTCCTTAAGAAAAGTTCTACTTGCTTTTCTCTTGAGATACCGCAAATCGGAATAACCGACTGAAGAATCCTTCGCAAAAGCATAGTTGCTAACCCGCCAGAACGTTCTAGTAACTTAGACCAATTCATCATTAACCATTCCAAAACAATCTCTCTTGCATATAGATTTCTCGCTGTCGAACTTACTGCGTAAGGAAGAAAAGCAAAAGGAACACTCGGAGTCATAATATATTTCAGAGTTTCTCCTATTTGCAATTTATTTTTTGACCATCCTAGAGCGCTCAATAATTTGGCTTTTTCTTCTTGTACTATTGATTTCTCATACTCATTTTTTAGTGCAATATAATTTCTGTCGTCAAACCAAAGCGCAGAAGAATAAATAACCGATCTTAAATCCGGGTGGAGCGACTTCTCATTTTCTAAATAACTGATAAATTTTTTGTTGGTAAAATGTTTAACTTCTCTATCTTCAAACAATGTCAAAGAAGACAAAGCAATAGCTCTTAAATACGAATCCAGAATATTCTCGTTCTTTTTTGGTTCATAACCAACAATTTCTAAAGCCTCCTTTGAAAATTTCTTAGCCAATTTTTTCGCAGTTTCATCTCGAAGGAGCAAAAATATCCCTGTCAATTTTGAGATGATATAATGTAATAGGACACTTGATTTCTCTTTTATAAAAAATGAATTGATAAAATGATATAGATTCTGAAGATCTATTTTGCCAGCTAAAATAAGTGCAAAAAGATCGTGAATTATTCCCAATTTTTCTTGGTTATTTAAAACGTTGATATTTCTCCCTAATTTATCAAGAAGATCTTCTGAATAGTTAGAAATATAATAACCAGCATAATCTTTATTGAGATTTAAATATTTATAATCACTTTTAAGATTAATATCTTTAACTTTTTTATCCAAAAGACTGCTACCATCTTGGATCCACGTGGTACCTAGATGGTAAGGAATAAGCCATTCCATTTTCTCTCCATTCATATCTCCTCCTAATAAAAATCTCGATTGATTTAACCTCAAAATATTATTTTTTAACTCTATTTTAACTTCGGGAAATCCCACCTGTTGAACATATTTCTTCATCATCTTAACAATTGGCTTTTCCGAATATATTTCTAATGTGTTCCAAAGATCTGTTGCTTGAGCATTGCGGTATTTATTTTTTTTAAGATAATTTTTTAATCCGTTTCGGAATGCTTCTTTTGCTAAATACAATTCCAGCATTCGTAATATGCTTCCTCCTTTTTCATAGGCAATCTCGTCAAAAAGTTCATCCAACTCGGATGTATTTTTTACGGTTACTTTTATCGGGTGTGAGGAATTCAAACCATCTAAGGCCATTCCTTCAAATACGGTATCGGTTATATATTGTGACCATACATCCCAATCTGGCCAATAATGGTCAAGGACTTTATATGCCATGTAGGTTGCGAAACTTTCGTTGAGCCAGAGATCGTCCCACCACTTCATCGTGACTAAATTCCCAAACCACTGATGGGCGATTTCGTGGGCTACAACTTCGGCGATTCTTTGCCTCGTTGCTTTTGAACTTTTCTTCGGGTAAAAAAGTAGCGCGTTTTCCCTGAAGGTTATAGCACCCCAGTTTTCCATAGCTCCGGAGGCAAATTCGGGAACTGCAACCAGATCCAATTTTTTTAAAGGATAACCATAGTCGAAATATTTTTCAAAATATTCCAAAGACTTTTTTGCGCATTCAAGAGCAAATTCTCCATACTGACTTTTTCCTGGTGTTGTTACAACCCTCAGAAGAATATCTTTATATTTGTTTTTCAGAAATTCAAACTCTCCAACTCCAAAATAAACAAGATAGGTAGACATTAATGGGGTAGTTGCAAATTTAATAATTTTTTTCCCATTTGTAGAGTCGTCCCGTCGGGACGACTCTACGGATGAATTTACAGGTAATGCATTAGAAATTGCAGTTAAATCTTTATCCACAATTAACGAAACATCAAAAGTGGCTTTATATGATGGGTGGTCAATGCAGGGAAAGGCTCTTCGAGCATCAGCTGCTTCAAATTGGGTCGTTGCCAGATATTTTTCTGATCCATCGACTTGGTATCTACATCTATAAAATCCAGCTAATTTATCATTCAAAACTCCCTGGAATTCGATAAAAAGTTTATATTTGCCGGGTTTTAGTTCTTGTGAAAAATTAATAATAAGCTTCTCAGATTTTTGATCTACCTTAAACAACGAAATTCTATTTATAGTTCGAGCTTGTCGAGAGCTAAATCTATTATTCTTCTCGACTTCGCTCGAAGAATATAACTTGCACTTTTGTATATCTAAATCCACCGCATCCAGACAGATCTGCTTTGTTTTTTCCTTTAGTTCGAATGTAATAATCTCATCGCCTCTAAATGTAAATTTCTCTAAATCAGGCTCGAAAGTTAGATTATAGTTTCGAGGTAGGATATACATGATTATTTCGTTATTCTACCTCGGTTGTGCTAAAATTGAAGGGGGTAAATTCCCTTGATCCCCCGAGTCAGACTCGGCTAAGTTATATACGCAGGATCTATTTATTAAGTATGAAACTTCTTGTTACTGGTGGAGCCGGATTTATCGGATCAAACTTCATTTTATATTGGCTCAAAAAATATCCCAACGATAAGATCTTAAACCTCGATAAGCTAACCTACGCCGGCAATCTGGAAAATCTCAAAAGTGTGGAAAAAAATCCGAGTTACAAATTTATTCACGGAGATATTTGTAATTCTAAACTCGTTAACTCGTTAATAAAAAATAAAGGAATTGATGTAATAGTCCACTTTGCTGCTGAATCTCATGTTGACCGATCTATTCGTGACCCTGCTCCTTTTATTAAAACCAATATTCAAGGTACATATACGCTTCTTGAGTCTGCCCTAAAAAATAAAATTAAACGATTCCATCATATCTCTACCGACGAAGTATTCGGAGCATTAGAACTTAATAGCAAAGAAAAATTCAACGAAAAGACATCCTACAACCCTCGCAGCCCCTACTCTGCCTCAAAAGCAGCTTCAGATCATCTCGTAAGAGCTTATCATGTAACATACAATCTTCCAGTCACTCTATCTAATTGTTCTAATAATTTTGGCCCGTATCAGTTTCCGGAAAAAGTTATTGCCCTGGCTATAACAAATATATTAGAAGGTAAAAAAATCCCGATTTATGGTGACGGTTTATATGTGCGAGATTGGTTATATGTTGAAGACCACTGTGAGGCAATTGATCTTATTCTTCAGAGAGGTAAAATCGGAGAAACTTATTTTATTGGAGGTTTAACCGAAGACATCTCAAATCTGGAAGTAATCAAAAAAATTTTGCAGATTGCGGGGAAAGATGAGAGTTTAATCGAATTTGTGAAAGATAGACGCGGACATGATAGAAGATATGCTATTGACTGGTCAAAAATTAACCGAGAACTTGGCTGGAAACCAAAACACGATTTTGAACAAGCATTAAAATTGACCATCAATTGGTACAAAGAAAATCAAGGATGGTGGAAAAGGATTAAATATGCTTAAAATCGCATTAACCGGCGGTGACGGTTTGGTTGGATCAAGAATAGTTGACCTTCTGAATAGTGATTTTTCTTTTATCTCTCTGCCTCAAACACAGATGGATATCACTGATATTCATAAAGTAAACTCAACTCTTAAATCTGTAGATTTTGATATTCTTCTCCACCTGGCTGCTTATACTAATGTTAACCGAGCTGAAAAAGAAAAAGAACTTGCTTTCAAGATTAACCGTGACGGGACAAAAAACCTATTTGAAGCAGCAAAAAACAAAAAGAAAAAATTTATCTATATCTCCACTGACTTTGTTTTTGACGGTAAAAACCCTCCTTATTTTGAAGACTCAATGCCAAACCCTATTTCAGTTTATGCCAGTTCGAAATACGAAGGTGAAAAAGTCGTAAAAGACCAAGCTATGATTGTCCGAATCTCCTACCCTTACCGAGCGGCATTTGAACCGAAAAAAGATTTTTTTCGTACTTTTAAATCTTATCTTGAACAGAAAAAACCTCTGATGATTATAACCAACTCTTTAATAACGCCAACCTTCATCGACGATATTGCCTATGGCTTAAAATATCTTATTCAAAACTACTCGCCGGAGATATTCCACCTCGTAGGCCGAACGGCTCTTTCTCCTTTTGAAGCTATTTTAATAATCGCTGAAACTTTTGCACTTGATAAATCTCTCATTGAAAAAATAACTTATGAAGATTATGTAAAAGGGAAAGCGCGTCTTCCCAGACTAGCCGAAATAAAAAGCCGAAAAAATAATTTCTACAGTATGAAAACTTTTGCAGAAGGAATAACTGCAATAAAGTCACAGCTAGAAAACAACTAGAAAATTTTAATATATAATAATTCCTAATGACTATTACATTCATCGGTCATGGATATGTAGGTTTGGTTAGCGCTTGCGTCTTTGCTGATTTTGGTAATAAAGTTTGGGTCATCGGCCACACAAAAGAAAAAATTGAAAGATTAAAAAATGGTGATCCCCTTATCTATGAACCCGGACTTAAGGAACTACTTGAAAAAAATTTGGCTGCCAATAGAATTCATTTCACGCTTGAATATAAACAGGCCATTTCAGAATCAGATATTGTATTTATTGCGGTTGGAACTCCGCCAAAAGAAGGCGGAGAAGCTGATCTTTCAACCGTATTCCAAGTAGCAGAAAAAATTGGTAAACACCTCAAAAAAAAGTCGACTATCGTTTCCTGTAAGAGCACTGTGCCTGTGGGAACCAATAAAAAAGTTGAGGCTATCCTGAAAAAACACAAACCGAAATCAGCCAAAGTTTCAATTGCCTCTTGCCCAGAATTCCTTAGGGAAGGGTCTGCTATTTACGATACATTAAATACTGACAGAGTCGTCATAGGTTCTGACTCTAAAGATGCGATAAAAATTTTGCTCGAGTTGCATGAACCGATCAACGGAAAAAGAGTTATAACCAATCTTTCATCTGCCGAGCTCATAAAATATACTGCGAACGCTATGCTTGCTACAAAAATATCATTCGCCAATCTTATAGTATTTTATTGTGAAAAAACTGGAGCTGATGTAGAAACAGTACTTGATGCGGTTGGACTAGATAAAAGAATCGGAAGAATCTTTATGGATCCGGGGGTTGGTTATGGCGGATCATGTCTACCAAAAGATGTAAAATCGTTAATAAATATTGGAAACAAAATGGACATTGACCCTTCTTTTTTAACTCAAGTCGAAAAGATTAATCAAAAAATTAGAGAAACCTTCCTCAACAAGATTTTAAAAAATGTTAAGGGAGAAAATCTTGCAATCTGGGGTTTAAGTTTTAAGCCAAATACCGACGATATTCGTGAAGCTGCATCATTATTTATAATTCAAAAACTGCTTGAAAACAACCTTAGCCTCTCTGTTTTTGATCCAGCCGCCATGGAAAATATAAAAAAACTATTTGGAAATACTTTAAAGTATAAAAAAGATCCATATCAAGCAGTAAAAGATGTCGATGCTTTAATTATATTAACTGAATGGAATGAGTTTAAACAGGCTGATCTAAAAAAGGTTAAGTCCTTGATGAAAGATACTCTGATCTTTGACGGCAGGAATATCTATCAACCTCAAATGATGAAAAAACTTGGGTTTATTTATTTTTCTGTCGGGAGGCATCCTGTATGAAGATTGTTGTAACAGGCGGTGCTGGATTTATCGGGTCTCACCTTTGTGAAAGGTTGCTAAGGGATGGATACCAGGTAATCTGTGTCGATAATTTTTCTACCGGTTCTGAAAAAAACCTCAAGAACTTTTTAAATAACAGGAAATTTACTCTAGTTCGCCATGACGTAGTAAATCCTTTACCAAATAACTTCCAAGTCGACGCGATTTTTCATCTAGCTTCGCCTGCCTCTCCCAATCACCATAGCAAGTTAAGTTATCTCGCTATGCCAATGGAGACAATGCTGGTAAACACGCAGGGAACCCTAGAACTTTTGAAACTGGCGAAACGTAACCGTGCCAAATTCCTTTTTGCCTCGACCTCTGAAGTATACGGCGACCCAAAGCAACATCCGCAAAATGAAAATTATAACGGCAATGTCTCATCGATTGGCCCCCGCTCCGTCTACGACGAATCCAAACGCTTTGGTGAGACTATTACCTCGCATTTTTTTCGCAATCAAGACCTGGATGCACGAATTGCCAGAATTTTTAACACTTATGGTCCGCGCATGCTCAAAGAAGATATGCGTATGGTTGTCAGATTTATTTCACAGGCTTTAAGTAACAAACCCATTACCATTTTCGGAGACGGAAAACAAACGCGATCTCTCTGCTATATTGATGATCTGATAGACGGCCTTGTTCGATTGATGTTTTATCCTAAAACAAAAGGCGAGGCGGTGAATCTAGGAACTACCGAAGAACATACTGTTTTAGAATATGCCCAGATCATAAAAAAACTCACCCAATCTGAAAGTCCTATTAAATATAGCGAGTCGCTTCCTGAAGGCGATCCGAAAAGAAGAAAACCAGATATCCGAAAAGCAAAAAAACTGTTACACTGGGAAGCAAAAATATTATTTGAAACCGGATTGAAAAAAATGATTGACAGCATTAAACATAATCAATGAGAAAAGCTGTTATCGTAATCCCGACTTTTAATGAAGCTGGCAATGTAGAAAGGCTCATACCAAAAGTCTTTGACCATTTAAAAAATCTCTCGAATTGGGAAGTCCATGTTCTTATTGTGGATAGCAAATCTCCAGATAAGACCGAAACAATTGTGAAAAAATTAATAACTAAATATTCAAGGCTCCACCTTTTGCGAACCGAAAAAGAAGGATTAGGAAAAGCATATACGCAAGGATTTCAAACTGCTATAGAAAAATTGTCACCCTATCTGCTTTTTGAAATGGACGCAGATCTATCTCACGATCCTAAAGAAATTCTAAACTTTATATATGAAATCGAGAAAGGCTCCGATTTCGTTATAGGATCAAGATATATTAAAGGAGGATCTATACCTAAAGAGTGGGCTTTTTATCGTAAGATTTTTTCTGTTTTTGGAAATTTGTTCGTCAGACTAGGTTTTATGAAACCGCGGGTCAGCGATTGGACGGGAGGATATCGAGCGATAAAGACATGGGTAATAAAAAATTCTTTAGACCATATAAAAAATTACTCTGGTTATGTATTCCAGATCGCTCTGCTTGATTTCGCGATGAAGAATGGGGCAAAAATAAAAGAAATTCCAATACATTTTGAGGAACGAACTATTGGTAAATCGAAGATAAATTCCGCTCAATTTATAACCAATATCTTCATCTACATTTTTCTTCATTCTTCATTTATTAAGTTCGTAGTCGTTGGTGTTGTTGGATTTGTTTTTGATTTCGCCATCTCTTTCCTATTTATTGAAAAACTCAAAACAGCCGTCTGGTTTGGGACGCTAATAAGCACAGAGTTAGCTATCATTTCAAATTTCCTACTTAATAATTTTTGGAGTTTTGCAGATAAAAAACTTGACAATAAAATTTCCTCCTATGTGCTCAACTTTATAAAATTCAATGTCGTTTCCTCTGGTTCAATCCTGATTCAAACAGTCGGAGTCCAACTGGCAGCCAATTTTTTTGGAACAGAATTATGGTATCTCTACAAAATCATCATCATCGCCCTCATCATCATTCCTTATTCTTATATTCTTTACAACAAATTTATTTGGAAGGAACGAAATTAATTGAAGGCGGGTCATTATTCTTCGAGCGAAGTGAGCTTATGCGAACGAAGTCGAGAAGTTTTATACGTTGATAGTTCTCGACTCGTCCGACGTTACGTCGGACTCGCTCGAACAGTAACTATAGTAATTATGTCCCACCTTCAATTAATTAGAAATTAGAAATTTTATTTTTACTCTTCTTTTTTATCTGCGTATTGTGAATATACCCAACCTTCCTTGCCTTTTTCATACTCTACCTTATACCAACCACTCTGTTCTTCGATGAGACTGAATGTATCACCTGGTTTTACCCTGGCTTCTTCTGAAGCAGTAACTGAAGGCTCCTCTCTGACTCTTAAAAACCCTGTCGGAGTATCCTTGACTACTATGGATATCTTTTTTGGTTTTGCGCTGGCTGTAGATTCTTTGCCGCCTGTGATTTTAGATGATTCGGTTGACTTTTGACTCAAGTCTATAGCCAATTTAAATTCTGCGGTAACCCTGTAACCGGGATCCACATTAATTTTTTGAGTTCTTCTTAAGAATTTTGGCATAAAAACAGAAAGCTCGTGGTCGCCTTTCAATACGTCAGATAAAATGAGAGGGCTTACTCCTTTTTCGTCGTTATCAAGGTGAACTATTGCGCCTTGAGGTTCTGTTTCAACATAAATTTCACCAAAATCTCCGTTTTTGGGAGATTTTTTCATCTTGGAAGTCATAAAAATTTCTCCCGCAGAGGTAACGTCTGAACTACCCAGTTCTCTATTCACATAAGTCAACGCATTCTTATAGATTTTAACTTTCCCCTGCCAGGAAGCTGTATCTGTAGCAGTCCCCTCCGGAATCAATTTAAACATATACTCACCCACTTTATATTTCTGTTCAAATGGAGTTTTACCGACCGCAAGATTATCGACAAAGACGCTGGAAACCGGTGAAGATACGATTCTTATTCTCCCAAAAGCATTCTGATTATCGAGAATAAAAAAACGGACAACAACAAAAGCTCCAAAACCAAAAAGTAATAATGTAAGAAGTATTAATTTGCCTTTCATGCTATTCATTGTATTCAAACTTTCTTCCTAATTCAACTTCAATCAAGCGTAACAAGAAATTTTTTAAGACCTAAAATAAACTTGTAATCTTCTAAAAACTCGATGCCAATCAAGGCTTCAGTTGTTTTACTAAAACTTAAAGAAATATCCTTAACAATATTTCTAAATCTCACTTTAGTTTTGTAAACTGGAAAATTCGCAATCCTGCCATCCGCTAATTCATAATCGACGTATCCAGTAGGTAATTGCTTAAAATTTTTATAATACTTTTCCGGTAAACTAATACCATCTGAAAAGCCGGTGTCAATCAAACAATCTATATTTGTCCATGAAGTTAAGAAAATGCTTACTTTCAAATGTGGCTGTTTATTTGGATCTAAATAGGGATTCATTTCAGGTTTGAAGTTATCCTTCCTACTCTGGCCATAAAAAACTGTCGCCGTGGAAAATGTTTCTTTGCCTTGTCCATGGCCTCGATAGAGTTTCTACCGACGAAAAATCTTCCACTATTAACCTCAATAGTGACGTAATTTCCTGGATCGTGCTTCTTTTCTAATTGAGGTTTGATTTTATAGTAGATTTCTCTTCCTTTTTCTACAATAAACTGTCTATCGAGATTTATTCTTGACATATACAAATATCATAGTATAATTGTCGTAAGTTTTCAATCAAAAACTTATGTCACAAACACTATCCATAACCAACTCAACTTTGAGGGGAACCTTTGGGGAGGGTAGTATTTATTTGGCTTAACCAAAGGTAGAAAAATACCCAACCCCGGACAAAGAAATCCGGGGATTTTTTTTGGCCAAAAATACAAAGCTTCCTCCGACTACGTTCGGGGGAATTTTTTATGGTTAAAAATTGACTAAACGAAGTTTGGTCATTCTGAACTTGCTTCAGTATCTAAAGAATATGTCAGAAACAGTACAGCAACTTAAAATAATTGCAGCTGTCCCAGCAATCGGTTGGGAATTAACTAGTTGGAGTGAATCTGATGGACCATCAATTTATGAACATCTTGAACGCTTTAACTGGGCTCCTTGGCTTGCTGCCTCAGCAGATACTCTATCAGGTCGAGCTAAGATATTCCCCCAAGGTCAACTTGTTTTAAAAAATGAAGTAGGCATTCCGCTCGCAAGTTTATCAACTAATCAAATAGCTTGGAATGGAGACCCAATAACACTACCAAATTGGGATAATATTGCAGGGGATCCAACAACATATGAAAATACATAAATTCCGGATGGAAACACTTTAGTTCTCATGTCTATGAATGTTCATCCAGAATATCAAGGAAAAGGTTTAGCAAGAATTATGATCGAGGAAATTCAAAAAGTAGCTCGAAACTTAGGAATTATGTATCTCATAGGATCATTCAGACCTAACCATTTTGGAAAATTTAAAAGTCAACCTGGCATGTGGAATACCGACTTTGGGACATACTGTCAAACAACAAGAGAAGACGGACTACCAATCGATGGCTGGCTGCGAAGTCTTGTAAGAAATGGAATGAAACCCTTAATCGTTGATAAAAAAGGCATGATGGTATCAGCGAGTTTAGAAGATTTTTTAATTTTTAAGCAAGCTTATAATATTGACATGTGGATGGAAGTAGCAGAAAATGTCTGGGAGTGTGGTGAAGTTGGAAGATGGACGCTTCATCCAAAAGAAAATTTAGCAAATTATCAAGAATCTAACCTCTTCGGAGCATTACCAATGTTAGAATAGTCT
>CAYJQQ010000010.1:0-14232 GCA_964372285.1 uncultured Gammaproteobacteria bacterium
ACAAAGTCTAAGTGAGTAAGGAACATTGAATGAAGAGGTTTGGGAAGATTGTTTGGTTTAAACCAGCCGATTTTATCCATTTTTTCTGAATCGCCGATTTTAACTTTCTTGAGATCAACTTGAACGGCAAATAAGATATACCGATCATAGCTCAACTTGCGAAATAAATGAGCAAATGGAGCGTATGAACGGTTATGCCGATAGCAATTTAATTGCGTATCGGTATAGCTACCCAGTAAGTTAATTTCCCTTGGTGTTTTCTTAAAACGTTGTTAACGCCGATCAGTTTAAGCCTATTTATGCTGGTATAATATTCTTTTTTCACTTCACGTCTTACGGTCTGTTCAAATGTTTCACGTATGTTTATTGCTCCTCCACCGCAATCTCACCTGCCTTTTTCGTCCCGACACATTTGACTTCGCTTATGAAGAAGCAAATTTCCTTTTCCATCAAGACAATGAAACACGCAAGTTATACCGATATAGTCAACGCCTTGTTTCATATATTAACGTGAATTACGAAATTAATTTAAATGTCATTGCGAGGAAGGGCCGATTCGGCACTGACGTGGCAATCCCGATTAAATCGGGATTGCTTCGCTTCAACACTCATCGCTCGCAATGACAAAAACTAGATTATTAAAACAATCTAGCGGAATTTCGTAATTCGAACTATATTAGAGAAAACAAGCTGATTTTACAGCAAAAACAATATGTTTTGTAGCATATAATCCATTGACTCGAGTTTATCACGAATGATCTAATTAATCGATTAATCGAAGCAAGTTCATCATATCTAAAAAAATGACAAGAATTTCAAAGAAATTTTTGAGTGAAAGGGTTTTATTGAAACTTTATAGACTATTTTTTGAAGTAATGACAAAGTATCAGAATAAAGATCAATTTTTTGAGATTTTCGACGACATCCTTTCTCCAACAGAAAAAATAATGCTCACAAAGAGAGTTGCCATTATTTACTTGCTTATTAAAGGCGTTGATTATCGTGATATATGTGATGTCTTAAAAGTATCGATGAGCACCGTGGTTACTTACGCGGCAATATTTTATAAAAGAGATTCAAAAGTTGTCGCCACTATAAGAAATATGTTAAAGAAAGAAAAAGCATTAAATTTTTTAGATGACATTTTTTGCGGTTTATTTATTCAGCCTGGTGTTAAAATCGGACACTGGCAGATGTATTGGGATCATAAAAGGAGGCAGCAAGAAAGAAAAGTTCTGCCTTAATCGTGTATGCTCTGATTAATCGATTAATCAGAGCAATCGTGATTATAAAATTAAGCGTAAAAGTTAACTGAAGGTGGGTCATTATCCTTCGAGCGAAGTGAGCGTAAGGGAACGAAGTCGAGAAGTTAATAATAAATTGTTCTCGACTACGTCAGGTACAGTACTGTACCTGACTACGCTCGAACAGTAATGGTTTTCGACAAGCTCGAACAATAAAGATTTTGGCTAAAACTGAATAGTTACAGGACCTACTCAGTCATTCTGGGGAGCGATGAGTGTTGGAGCGACTCCAGAATCTAACAACGATTCTGGACGCCCCCGACGTGACGTCGAGGTTGCCATAATGACGGTTGGACGCCCCCGACGTGACGTCGAGATTACCATAATGACGGTAGGCTTGGATTAGACTTTAGATCAAGAGGATTGCTGAACTAGGCTTTATACCCTAGTTTATCGAGAACTTTGCCCGTGGTTTCGAGCGGGCCTGAAGAGTAGGTATCGATAACTAGAGTGTAATATTTTGGATCAAAAAAATTATAGTTACCATATATTTTTTTCCACTCTTTAAAATTGATTTTCTCTCTTTCTTTAATAAATTTCTTAGCCTCGTCGATTGAGATTTTGTCACGGTTAGCGACTCTATCAATCTGTAACGCCTCATCACTACAGTTAAGAAGAACTCGCAACGTGTCTTTTAAGTCTCTTGCCATGAAGCCCGCCAACCAAGCTTCTATAACGTATTTACCCTCTTTAATAAGTAACATTCTGGTACGATCATCAAGTTTATTATGAAATTTTTTATCTGCAAGGCTAGCAAGCGGTTGCACATACTCTTTGGTAAAGTCTCTTAAAAGTTGGCCACCGGAAGTAAACTTCCAACCGTATGGTTTTAGATACGGTTTAAGATTATTGAGAAGAGTATTTTTTCCAGTTGCCACTCCTCCCGAAATGGTGAGATTGTTGTATTTTAGTTTCATAAAAGCACAAATATGATACGAATCTACGAATGAATGCGAATGTTGCGAATATGCTAATTCAGATTATAAAGTCAGTATTAGTATATTTGTAGATTCGCATAGAAATTCGCATCATTCGTATCATATTCATCTGTAAATTTTGATTATATCATTGACTGTTACTAGTCCTGCAAGTGATAATAAGATGGCAAAACCGAGGAGGTTGAGATTTCTTTCTAGTTGTTGGTTTACTCTCTTTTTTGTCAGCCATTCGTAGATGACAAAAACAAGCCTCCCTCCGTCTAGCGCCGGAAATGGGAAGATATTAATTACGGCAAGATTGAGAGACAGTAAAGCAAGAAGTTCGAGTACGGCATTTTTGCCAAATTTTATCGCCTGACCGGTATAGCGGGCGATGCCTATCGGTCCCGCCACATCAACTTTGGGTTTTTGCAGAGTGACAAGTTGGATTAAGGTCTTGAGAAGTTCTGTGACAATTTTTTGCGTAATATTGAAGGCCTCTACCAAACCATAGAAAGGCGCCTGATACCAAGGATATTTTTTTTCGACAAATGGAGCAGTAATCACAATTCCCAGCGGGCCTTGTCCTTTAGGCGGTTTTTTTCTAGGTGTGATATTAACCGTGAATTTTTCTCGGCTTCTTTCGACGAATAAGCGTACTTCCTGATCGAGAAATTTTTGTGTCAAGAGAGTTAGGTCGTTGGGCGATGATAAAGTATAGCTCTTAGAATTTTTTTCCAGTTTGACTAGATAATCTTTTGGCCGTAAACCTGAAACCTCGGCGGGAGAATTAGGTTGGACTTTTTCAATGAGCACTTTATTGACAGGTGTAGGCACTCCCTGGGTGAAAAGAAAGGATATAACAAGCCAACCTAAAAGAAAGTTGCCTAAAACTCCGGCGACGATAATGGAGGTCTTTTGCCAGGGTTTTTTAAAGACAAAGGCACGTGATCGAGAATTGTTGATTGTTAGTTGTTGATTGCTAATTGTTTTTTGGGACAGCTCGTGGTATTCTTCGCCAAAAAGCTTAACAAATCCTCCTATTGGGAATAGATTAATACTGTAAATAGTTTCCCCTATTTTTCTGGAAAAGATTCGAGGAGGAAAACCAAAACCGAATTCTTCAACCAATACGCCGTTTTTTTTGGCGGCTATATAATGGCCAAGTTCGTGGACGAGAACTAAAACTCCAAGAATGATAATAAAAATAATGATGGACATCAAAACATAGTGTTAAAAAGTTTTAAGCAAATTGTCTCATTGTTCAATTGTTACATTGTTAGAAAATTCCAGCAATGAAACAATGAGGCAATGGAGCAATTATATCTCTAATATTTCCTTCTCTTTATTTTCTCTGATCTTTTGCAATTCTTCCATTAATTTTTGGGTCATGATGTCAATTTCTTTTTCGAGTCTGAACTTTTCATCCTCTGATATTTCTTTTGACTCGAATAGCTGTTTGGTTTTTTTTCTGGCATCGTCTCGATAATTTCTGACATCGTTTTTTTTCTCCTCTGCTTTTTGATTTATCAGTTTTGCAAATTTTTCCCTTTGTTCCTGTGAAAGAGGCGGAATCTTCGCGATTATCCGGTTTGCTTGGATAACAGGCGATATGCCAAGCGAAGACTTTAAAATGGCTTTTTCTATATCGGATAGTACCGCAGGGTCGAATGGAGTGACGGATAAAGCCGCTGGGCCTTCTGTCATGATGGTGGCAAGCTCCCTAAGCTTTAATTTTGCTTGGCCGCCATAGGTTTCGACCATGAGATTTTCAATAAATGCAGGATTTGATTTGCCTGTGCGGATTGACTTGAGGTCCTCCTTCAGCAAGTTTAGTGCTTTTTCGGAAAGCTGCTTGAAGTCGGTAACGATTAATTCCATACAGATTTAAATTCTAAATTATAAAAACTAAACTCTAAACAATCCCAAAATTCAAAATAATAAATTCTAAATTGTATTTGTTTAGAATTTTGAACTTCGTTATTTGATTATATATGGGGGTATAAAATTTAGGATTTAGGATTTTCACCCAGTTCCCAGCGCAAAAATTTTCCAATTTTTATATTCTCTCCGAATTTGAGCACTGCCTCGTTTATCAGATCCGATATTTTCTTGGCCGGATCGCGGATATATTCTTGATTCATCAGATCCTGCGGAGTCTTAGGCGCAGTTGAAGCGATTTGCATGCTTATCTCGTGGCCCAGTTTTTGAAATTCCTGATTGGAGGAAACAAAGTCTGTTTCAGAAAGAAGTTCTACAAAACCGGCAATTTTACGATTATGATGGATATAACTAAATATTGCGCCTTGAGAAGTTGTGCGTTGCATCTTATCTTTAACATTTTCGATCCCCCACTTATTTAATAAATCCTTGGCTTTTTTAAGATCGTTGGCGCTTTCTTCCAACGCTTTCTTGCACAGGGCGATTGAAATTCCGGTTTCCTCACGCAATTTTTTCAATTTTTCTATGTTTAACATATGAGTCGACAATCTTATTAACTATATACTCTATTGACGATAACGAGTCATCATTAGCCGGAATCGGGTAGTCTATCATATCCGGATCGACGTTGGTATCGGTAATTGCGACGATAGGAATAGATTTTTTGCCAGCCTCGTTGACGGCATTTTTCTCCTTTTTTATATCAACGACAAAAAGTGCGTCGGGCAACTTTTCGAGTTGGACGAGCCCGCCGTAGGCCTTTTCCAACTTAGCAAGCTTCTTTTCAAGATGGACTCTATCGTGTTTGACAAACTTCAACCATGAGCCGTCCTTGTTTTCTTTTTTCATTTGGATAAGTTTCTTTATATTTTTAGTTATAGTTTCAAAATTAGTGAGAAGTCCTGCGGGCCATTTGCTGGTTACATAGGGAATTGAATTCTTTTGGCAGAGTTCTTGGATTTTTGCCGAGGCAATTTTTTTGCTAGAAACCATCAGAAGGATTTGATTTTGCTTGGAAAGTTGTTGGATGAAGTTAATGGCTGATTCAAGAAGCTCGGCTGTCTTGGTTAAGTCGATTATTGATACGCCGCTTTCTGCGGCATAGATATATTTTTTGGCTTTTGGATGGACTCGACTAGTCTCGTGGCCTAGGTGTACTTTAGCGTCAAACAATTCTTGAATTGTTTTGTCTGTATCTATCATATACTAATTCTATCATATCTAACAGGACTTAGGCTATTATTTTTCGAGCGATCTCGACGTAACATCGGGGGAGCCGAGAAGATCTCGACATGACTGGTACAGTATTGTAGCCCGTCAAGCTCGAACAATATAAAACTGCGTAAGTGCTGATATCTAGATGAGATTTGCACAGATATTTAAAGCTGTAGATTTTTGAGGAATTTGCGGAATTCTCCGTTTATCTCTGCATGTTCGAGGGCTCTTTCAACCACAGTTTTCATATATTCAAATTTATTTCCTGTGTCATAATATTTGCCATTTTTGATCTCTATCGCATAGACTGGATGTTTTTGAGCTAAGATGTCTATTGCTTCAGGCAGATAATATTCTCCACCCTTTCCAGGTTTCTGATTATCAAGAACAGGAAAAATATCCGCGGTCAAGATATAGCCAGACACAATAGCAAGATTGGAAGGAGCATTATCCGCGCCTGGTTTTTCAATAAGCCGGTCGACCTTCCAGACACCATTGCCAAGATTCTTGCCTCTTACGTAGGCATAGCGTTTAGTATCCTCTTCTCTATCGGTTCGTATGCCGCAAAGAATGGTGGTTTCATACTGGTTGAATGCATCGATCATCTGCTTTGCTCGGTGTGGTTTTGCCCAAATAAAATCATCACCCCATAAGACTAGAAAGGGTTCCCCAGCAAGAAGATGTTTTGCCGACTTAATAGGCGTTGCGTTTCCATAAGGTCCTTTTTGTCGTATGTAGATAAAGTTTGCTAATTCGGATATTGCTCTTACTTCTTGTAACATGTGAATTTTATTTCCCTGCTCTAGATTTTTAACTAATTCTGCGTTGGGAGTGTCGAAATGATCCTCAATTGCCCTTTTGCTATAGCCTGTGACGATGATTACGTCTTCGATTCCAGATTGAACAGCCTCCTCAACGACATACTGGATAACAGGTTTGTCTACGACAGGCAGCATCTCCTTAGGCATTGCTTTGGTTTGGGGGAGAAAACGAGTGCCAAAGCCCGCAGCCGGAATTACAACTTTAGAAATTTTTTTCATCTACTTAACTACGAATTTAGAAATTTTTACGAATATACGAATAAAAACAGAATTTAGTAAATTAGTATTTATTCGTAATTTCGTAGATTTACTCGAATTTAATTGAGATTTTTCTGTTTAGTTTGATATTTGGCTCTACCATCGCTTCGATTTCAGACAAACCCACAGCGGTAGAGGAAATATGAAAAGTAGCTTTGCCATTATTGTCGGTCGCAGCTGTTGTTTCCTTGAGGTTTCCCAATGTGGTTGAGAGGGTGACTATTCTATTGGTGATTGGTTTGTCAGATTCGCTGATGACAAAGACGTTGATTACAGATTCCGAAACGCCGTCTGCTTTAAGAGACGGGTAAGGCCAAGCAAGAATTTTGGATCGGACTGGCGAGGGAGTGAGATCTTCTTTGGCTCTGGTAAACGGACCAAGCGGGCCTTTAATAACCACTGCAGTCGCAAAAAAAGCAAAAGATATGAAAAAGAGCGCTATGAGAGCAAGAAGCTTCTTATCCATATATAATTCGAATTATAAAACAACCGCTAGTGATTTGTCAAATGACTAAGTAGCGGGTCAACACCTCAACCACCTTTTTGTGAATTTCATCGGGGGATAATAATTTTCCATCTACAACGCAGTCAATTTTTACCCAATGCTTATATCTTTTTACCAGCGAGAGAAACGTCGCTTCTACCTTTTTCCGATAGGATAAATTCTCCTCATGAATATCACTTTTTTTACCCGAGAGGTAATTTCTAGTTCCCTTTTTTTCGGTCAGCTTTAAGCCGACTTTCCAGGGAACATGCAGGTAGATGACGATGTCTTCTTTAGGAATGCGGTGAGTTTTGTACTCTAGTTCACACACCCATTTTATAAATTCTTCTTTTTTATTTTGATCGGCAAACTTAGCCCCCTGATGAGCTATATTTGATGTGGCATATCTATTTGCAATGATAAATCCGCCCTTTTTTAAAATCTCTTCCATCTCATTTTTGACCGATGCTCGATCAAGGGCGTAGGCCAGAGATGCAAGGTAGGGTGAAACTTGATCAATAGCTCCGAATTCGCCGCGCAAAAATTTTGCAACAGTTTTACCATGGAAGGAGCGATATTGGGGAAAATCGAAGTAATGAGTGGATAATTTATGTTTTTTAAAATAGCTCAAGAGCAGCGCCGCTTGTGTAGTTTTACCTGCTCCATCTGCCCCATCAATTACGATAAGTTTACCTTTTTTAGTCATAAATTAGATATTTATTGTTTCTCCTTCCTTGGTTTTCCCCTCAAGAACGATCTTAGCTATTTTATCTTCAATCTCGTCTCTGATCAATCGTTCTAAGTTGCGGGCGCCAAATTTTTCATCGTAACCTCTGCTGATTAGCTCACTTAAGTAATCATCAGACACATCGATCTTGACTTTATGTAAGTTATAGATATCCTGTGAGATATTTTTAATCATCTTTAAGGCAATTTGCTTGGCTGATTCTGCGTCAAGAGGGTTATATGAAATGACCGCGTCGAAGCGGTTGAGGAATTCTGGTGCGAAGATCTTTTGCTCTATGAGATAATTTATTAAACTTGACGATTGAGAATTGAGGATGGAAGATGGATTTTGCTGATTGATGTTAGAAGGTTGATTTTCCTCAATTTTCCAGTTTCCGTCTTCATTTTCCATCTTCAATTTTCTATCTTCTATCGTCTGTATTTGATTGTAGATATAATCCGATCCGGCATTGCTGGTTGCTATAATTACAAGATTTTTACAGTCTACACGCTGGCCAAACCCGTCGGTAAAGTATCCTTCGTCGAGCACGCTGAGAAAAATATTGATGAGGTCCTTGTTGGCCTTTTCGATTTCGTCTAAAAGTAAAACTCCATAGGGGCTTTCCCTGATAGCCTGGGTGAGCAGCCCGGGATTCCCGGAGTCCAGCGATCCGATGAGTTTAGGAATATCGGCGGTAGATTGAAAGTTTGACATATCAAATCGATTTAAATAGGTTTCGCCTCCGAAGAAAATTTTGGCAACAGCTTTAGCGGTTTCGGTCTTCCCTACGCCCGTCGGCCCTAAAAAGAGAAAACTGGCGAGCGGTTTTTTGCGCTTTCCAAGTAGAAGAAAGGAGCGTCGCAGAGCTGAAGAAAGTTTTGTAATTGCCTGTTGTTGATGAACTATCTGGGCTAAAAGCAGTTGTTCAAGGTGGACGAGTTTTTGTTTAGTATTCTCTGTTATTGTGGTTGGAACATGAGTCTTTTCTGACAGGACTTTGTTGATTAAATCAGGCGAAACGACTTTAAGTTTAGACTGTTGAGTGAGGACACAGGCCGAGTCAACAAGATCAATTGCTTTTTCCGGAAAAGGGATGGCAGTGATGTAGAAATCGCTTTTTTGAATAGCATTTTTTATAGTTTCGTATGGTAGGGTTACTTCATATCTATTTTCAAACGAAAATGCCAGTTGGAGGAGTATCTTTTCGGCTTCGGATGAAGATACCTCCTTGACTTCAATCTTGGAAAACTGCCTATTTAATCTCTGATTTGCTAAAAAGAATTTTTCATATAAAAAGGGCGTGGTTATACCCAAAATCTGCAGCTGGTTTGTCTTGGTAAACTTTTCGAAAGATGTCGTCAGATCGATATTTGATCGATCAGAAGTTACATATCTGTCGATGTCGTCTATAAATATTATGACGTTTTTAGCCTGCGCCGCTTCGCTTAAGAGCTCTTCAAAAAAATTTTCTCTCTTTTGTAGGTCGGTGTGCTGATTCAAGACTTTTTCCAGATTAAGCCAGATAATCCTTTTGTACATAAGTAGACTTTTTGTCTTGCCTTCGTACATTCTTTTTGCCAGGGCTACCACGACTGTATGTTTACCGACACCTTCTTCTCCGACTACGACCAGGCTGGACTCTTGGCTTTTAGACAGCGTGCGTTCAATCTCGTCGATTTCTTTTTCTCGGTTGACAATTGTAAGAGTACTATTCTGATATGTCGAAGAGGTTAAATCCTGACCGTATTGATCCAGAGTCGGAGTAAATCCAACAGCCCAGTCGCGTGCCAAAGGCGGCAGAGAAAATAAGTTTGACCTTTTCCACCAACGCGTCTGATGGAGAAATTTATTGTAATAATCCTCGAACCAGGCTAATACGATCTTATAGTTTCCTTGATCGAGCAGGTGAGATCCGATAAATTTGAGCCGAGCCGCCTCTTTTTTTTCTTCTTGACTTTTTTCTGTTAAGGATTCGAGAAAAAAGAAAGGGATGAGAATAAGATATAGACAAAAAATAATCGGCGCCAAAATGATAAATAAAGACTGAATTAGAAAGTAAAAAAAGATTATCGAGAGGCGCATTAAAAATCCGATGAAGCGCGAGATTGCGTTAAAGCTGGCTTCGCCAAACCAAGAATTTAAGGAAAATCCTACCGTCTTTTCTTTAGAAATAAGATTTTTCCAGGGGTAGAATAAAGTCTTTAATAAACTTGGAATAGATAAAAAATAGGGTAAAAAAAAGACAAAGTTAGTGCTGGCTTCGACGAAGTTAGCCAAAGATTGGTAATAATAATCGGCTAATTTTTTTAACATAGTTTATTATATAAAATTCCTCTTGACAAATCTTTAAAAAAAAGTATAAAAAAATAGTTGATTTTTTTTAGCCAAATTTTATTATGAATCAAAATATTAATGGAAACGATGAAGATAAACAACAAAATGGTTCCAACGGATCTAGGGAACAATTATTGCCGAAAGTCGCGGGTTTGATCTATAGCGAAGTCAAGCGAGAATACTTTCCTACGGAAGCACAGTACTTAACCGAAAAAGATTCTAAACGCGACGCCGAGGTAATCGCCGGCTATCTGCAAAAAATGGGTATAGAGACTATTCTCTATCCTGGTGATGCGGAGTTGGCAGAAAAATTGCGGCGCGATAAGCCTGACGTAGTCTTCAATCTCGTCGGATCGGTAAAAGGAAATGAATACTTGGCATCTACAATTCCGGCGGTTCTCGAACTTTTAGATATCTCTTATACAGGCGCCGGAATATTGGGCGAGTCATTGGCATATAACAAGTTTCTTGTGAAAAAGCTGCTTCAGCAAAATGGCATTCCTCTTCCCAATTACCAACTGTTTAACACGCCGACTGATCCATTAGATCCGACTCTTCGTTTCCCTCTCATTTCTAAATTGAATGAGATCCATGGAGGCGTCGAAATAACGCAAGATGCAGTTTCCGATACGGAAAAGCATCTGCGAGAAAGGCTTAAATTTCTTATAAAAACCTATGATCAACCTGCGCTAGTCGAGGAATTTATTGTAGGCAGAGAAGTTACAGCCATCCTACTGGAAGGTATCAATAAAAAAGTCTATTTAGCCGAAAAAGTATTTACAAAAAAACCAGAAAAATATATTTTTGCTACTTTTGAAGATCAGTGGCTCAAATCCGACGCTTCCCATTATCAAAGATACCAGGATTTGATACTAAACGAGTATGTAAAAAAAGCATTTGAGGTTACACGGATGGCAGACTATGGCAAGTTTGATATCCGAATCGATAATTCAGGGCGCTATTTCTTTCTTGACTCCAACAGCAACCCCGCGTTTGGCCCTAAAGAGCTTGACGTTGCCATTGCCAATATTCTCGACCTTTACGGGATAACTTTTCAAGATATTCTTAAGAGATTGCTCTTAAATACAGTGCAGGATACAGAGGATCGTAAAAATTTACCTTTATCTTCTACAGAAACAACTTCACAATCATATCTAACGATATGATAGGCTACATAGTATTATGAAACGAAATGTATATAAGCAATTGATTGGCTTAAAAAAACAGTTAGGCTCGATCATTTACCGGACTATAACGGCAGACAATTTTGCTGACGCACATTATAAACTAGGGAAAATGATGAGATCGCAGACTACTATCAGCTTAAGCAAAAAAATGACACGTATACAGACCTTTAAGTTCAAGAAAGATCTCCTCTATGCAGAAAAGTGCCGACAAAATCTTGAAGAGAAAGTAAATAGAAGGCTGCTTAGTGAAAAAATGAGGTCGATGCTTAAAGAATACACGCTTTGCTTCAAAGCTTGGTGTAGGGGCGTGGGGATTGAAGAAAAGATTGGTTTTTGGCTGCAGAACGAAAATATATGCTGTCAGACTGGTATGGTTCGGACAAGTCAAAACTCGATTATCGCCTGGCACACGGAAGAAGAAGATCCCAGTCAATCGTATATAGAGAAACCCCAGATTGTCAATTTTCAAGTGAAAAGTCATGCTCAATTAACTTCATTTATTCATCCTTTTTATCTGCCGGGCACAGGTTTTGGTTGGCAGAAAAACTTTTTTCATGCAGTAAACTCTTTCTATTTAGAATACAACAACGAAAAAGGCGGGTCATTGGCCAGTATTTTTTCCTGGATGATTTGGCGTCTTGGGCCAGACGCCAATTTTAAAGACATATTTGAATTGCTTTCTCCTTTTATCGACGGGTACTCTATTCTCTATGTTAGTAAAAATAAAGACAAAATTGAGGGAGGAATTGTGGAATTCGGTGCGCATAATTATAGTATTAAAAAATTATCGGAAAATATAGATGAATATTTATTTCAAGCTACTGTGATCGATCCAAAATCTTCACTTATTGGCTATCAGAATATGACTAAAAGAAGTAAAAAAAAGTATAATAATCGGATAAAACGGACAAAAGTTCTCTTGTCAAGATTATTTGAACGAGGAGAAAATGTGACTATGCAGGATATTTTGGGGATGATGGCTTCCCGTTGGGGTAATGGTTTTTCTTACAGCAATAAAGATGTGAAAGCCCACGTTGTTGCAGAAATCACTAATAAAATATTAAAAATCAGCGTCGGATCAGGACCTGCTCTTGAGAACGAGCATCACAGAGTTATTATATTACAGTGAAAAAAACAACAATTGCTTTTTTATACAATGTAAGGCATCGCTATCCAGATCCAAATGATCTAAGCACTCAACTGGAGGTTGACTTTGACGATCCGCCGACTCTTGAATGGATAATAAAACATCTGAAAAAAATTGGATTCAAGGTGATACCTATAGAAGCAAATGAAAAAGCCTATCTAAAGCTTTACAAAAATAGAAAGCAGATAGATTTTGCCTTTGATTTTTCCTTCGGGCTCTATGGTAAAAATAAATACGGTCATATACCGGGCATGCTTGAGATGCTTCGAATTCCATTCACAAGCTCTTCCTCATTTACGCGGAATCTTACTCTGAATAAAGTAAAGATGAAACAGTTGCTGATTGCAAATAATATTCCGACACTTCCTTATCAAGTTTTTCATTCTAAATCAGAAATTAAAATCAGAAAACTGCCATTTCCTCTTATTGTAAAGCCTATCGCGCAAGGCTCATCTGCTGGTATATCTAACGCGAGCGTTGTCAATAATGAGGAGGAACTTGAAAGGCAGGTGAAATTTATCAGCGAAATCTTTGCTGAAGCGGCTTTTGTCGAACCTTTTTTGCGCTGGAGAGAGTTTTCAGTAGCTATGCTGGGTAATCCCCCGAAAATACTTCCGATTATTGAGCCAGATTTTTCCTTGCTGCCTAAAAAATTTCTACCTCTTGACTCTCTTGAAGTAAAATGGATTTTTGAAGAACAATCAGAGACGAATCACTTAATCTGTCCGGCAAAAATAGACGATACTCTGAAGGCAAAAGTTGAAGGGATAGCCTACAGAACCTGGGAAGCGCTCGAAATCAACGATCTTTGTAGAATCGATATGCGAACCGATGAGAAAAACAATTTATTTGTACTAGACGTGAACGCACCTCCAGGACTTATCCCGCCTGAAGTATCTCAAACTTCTTACTTTCCCCTCGCGGCTCGTGCGGCAGGAATTGAGTATGATGAGATGCTTAAGATGATAATTAAAGCGGCAATGAAAAGATACAATTATCTTAAATAAAATCCGATATCCTAAATCCGAAATTCAAAACAAATTTTATAGAGATTAGTTATTAGAAATTGGAAAATAGTAATAGCTACTAGAAAGTAGAAAATAGTAAAATATCCAATATCTAATTTCCATTACCAATTTCTATTTTCTAACAACCATTTTCTAAAAAAAACTTCGATATTCGAATTCCGAATTTATTTGCTATCATTATCTCTATGTATGATTTAATTATAATTGGCGCAGGGCCGGCGGGGTTAACCGCATCTATTTACGCTTCGTGTTTTGGTTTACAGCATGTGGTAGTAGGAAAAATCATAGGTGGTCAGCTTACCTATGCTCCTGACATCTTAAATTATCCCGGATTTGAAGAAATATCTGGCACAGAATTGACAGAAAGAATGTTGAATCAAGCAAAAAAGCGAGGTGGAGAAATTTTGATGGATATGGCGTATGAAATTACAAAATTCGAAGCAGGATTTCGGGTAAAAACACAGGAAGGTAAGGAATTTGAAGGCAGAACTATTATATTGGCAACTGGAGTCGAGCGGAAAAAACTCAACGTGCCGGGTGAGATGGAGTATACCAATAAAGGTATTCTCTACTGCGCAACCTGTGGCAGACTCGACTATATGGAAACGGTAGCTGCGGTGATAGGAGGGGCAAATGCCGCGGCGCAGACTGCTGCTCAAGTAGCCCATTCGGCCAAGAAAGTCTATATCATTTATCGAGGGTCAGTTCTTCGCTGTGATGAGGTGTGGAAAAAGCACATCGAGGAACACCCAAACATGGAAATTATCTATAATGCGGTCGTTTCAGAGATATTGGGAGACGGGAAAAGATTGACAGGTGTGAAACTCCAGATAAAAAATTCTCGGACACAGCAGATCGAGACAAAAGAT
>CAYJQQ010000011.1:0-985 GCA_964372285.1 uncultured Gammaproteobacteria bacterium
TAGAAAGGAGGTGATCCATCCGCTCCTTCCAGAACGGATACCTTGTTACGACTTAACCCCCATCGCCGAAAATATCCTCTCCCACGCTAGGCGTGGGGTTCAAATATTCCCGACTTTGTTGGCTTGACGGGCGGTGTGTGCAAGAGGCAAGAACGTATTCACCGCGGCATGACTGATCCGCGATTACTACCAATTCCGCGTTCATGAGGTCGAGTTGCAGACCTCAATCCCCACTGAGGGTAGATTTCAGGGATTCGCTCGACCTTACGGTCTGGCAAAACCCGTTGTTGCTACCCATTGTAACATGTGTGTAGCCCAGGGTATAAGGACCATGCTGACTTGACGTCTGCCCCTCCTTCCTTTCCGACTAAGTCGGAACTGTTTCCGCTGATACTTGTAACAGCAGATAGGGGTTACGCTCGTTGTCCCACTTAAGGGCACTCCTCACGGAACGAACTGACGACAGCCATGCAGTACCTGTCCCGGCCTTCTTGCGAATTTCCTCTGTTTCCAGAAGATAGGACGCCGCGATGTCAAACCCTGGTGAGGTTCTTCGGTTCGTTTCGAATTAAACCACATGTTCCACTGGTTGTGTGCCTCCCCGCCAATTCCTTTGAGTTTCAACCTTGCGGCCGTACTCCCCAGGCGGCCTGCTTAACGGGTTACCTTCACCACACCATCAGGTACCAAACGGTACTTGACAATGCAGCCAGCAGGCATACGTTTAGGGCTAGGACTACGCAGGTCTCTAATCTGCTTCGCTCCCCTAGCTTTCGTGTCTCAGCGTCAGTTTTCTTCTAGAGACTCGCCTTCGCCACTGGTGTTCCCTAGGGTATCAACGCATTTCACTACTCCTCCCTAAGTTCCAGTCTCCCTAAAGAAAACTCAATTCTTATAGTTTCCTACCCTTTCCTATGGTTAAGCCACAGTATTTAAAATTGGACTTATAAGAAAGCCTACACGACCCTTTCCGCCCAGTATAACC
>CAYJQQ010000011.1:995-3608 GCA_964372285.1 uncultured Gammaproteobacteria bacterium
GAAAGAGTCCCGGGTGGGCAGGGGCTTCAAGGTTTTTCCGTCCTTTCCTATGGTTGGGCCATAGTATTTAAAACGAAACATATCGAGAAGCCTACACGACCCTTTACGCCCAGTAAAACCGGATAACGTTTGGGGCCCACGTATTACCGACGCTTCTGGCACGCAGTTAGCGGCCCCTTTCTCGTAAGGTACAGTCAACCCCCCGCTAAGCGGGGGACTTCTTCCCTTACAACAGCGGTTTACACTCCGAAGAGCTTCTTCCCGCACGCGACGTCGCGCGGTCAGGCTTTCGCCCATTGCCGACTATTCCTGATTGCTGCTTTCCGTAGAAATGGGGCCCGTATCTCAGTGCCCCTCTGGCTGTACACCCTCTCAGGCCAGCTACCCGTCATAGGCTTGGTAGGCCGTTACCCTACCAACTACCTGATAGGTCGCAGGATCGTCCCAAAACGCGCGGTTAGACGCTTTACCCCGCTTGAGCGGGGACTATAAGGTATTACCTCACCTTTCGGTGAGCTATCCCTTAATTTGGGGAAGATTCCTACGCGTTACTCAGCCGTCCGCCGCTTGTCCGACGTGACGTCGGACTCGCTCGACTTGCATATCTCAGGCACGTCGCCAACGTTTATCCTGAGCCAGGATCAAACTCTTAAAAAAGAGGATCCCAACATTACGTTGGGATCAATCCCGATTTAATCGGGATAAGACCTAACCCGTTTACTAAACTAAATGACTGATTGTTAAAGTGCAAATCACAAGTACATTCTATTAAATAAAGTGAATAGTGTCAACCTCAAATTTTTGGCATCGACAGCTTGATTAGATCTTGATAATTATTACTCAATTTGAGCAGGCCTCTGATTACCGCATCTTCAGGATAAGAGGCAACAATTGCATCGATTTTTAATTCACCAGCGAGATACTGATCGATACCGTCAACCGCCGCAAGACCACCAATCATGGTCATGCCGCGTTGATAAATTTCGTCAACCACTTCCGGGGGCGATACGTCAATAAGCTCTTTGACACCATCGACTATTTGGATTATACTGCTGAATAATGCTTCCTTCACATCAGCCGATTTAATCCTAACTGATTTTGGCAAACCATTTTCTAAAGATTTACCCCTGACTGTAAAAGTCTTATTCTCCTCCCTAAAATTTAATAAATATATTTTCAAATGTTCGCAAGTCGTTTCGCCTAAAATGATTCCATATTTTAGGTATGTATAGTTAGCTAAAATATGATTCATGCTGTCGCCAGCAGTTTTTATAGTTTTCGCCGCTACAATTCCTCCTCCGCTTACGATACTTAGCTCCGTCAGGCCACCGCCGATATCTACTATCAGGTGAGGGTGGTGATAAAAAATGTTTACTCCGGCCCCGATGGCACCAACAATAGGTTTTTCTAGCAAAAAAACTGACGAAAAACCAATCTTAAGTAACACTTCCTCAACGGCTTTTTGTTCAATTTCGGTTGCACTGTAAGGAACCGAAGCTATAGCCCTAAGTCGTGGTTTAAGCAAAGTAAAATTTTTAAAATAGATGTTTACTGATCTTTGCATAAAATTATGTAATAAAGCAACTTCGGCGTCAAAATCAGAGATAACTCCATTTATAACTGGACGAATTATCTTAACAAATTCAGGAGTTTTACCTACGATTGTTTTGGCTTCGCTGCCAAAAAAAATATATTCTTTGCTGGAAGTATTAAAACCAATATATGAGGGTTCGCTTAGCACTTTACCCTTATCTTTTATAGCGATCCTTGTGTTGCTAGTTCCCAGATCAAAACAGACGTCAAAAGCTGATAAAAAAGGCAGTTTGTATTTCTCTAAAAATTGGATAAAATTAAACATGATGAAAGAAAATTCGAAATTCGAAATTCGAAATTCGAAATTATTATCTATATCAAATTTAGTAATTAAAATTCTCTACTTCGCTATCATTTTTATCACCCCTTTAATGATGGCGCCCTTTACCTCCGAACTTTTCGAATTTAACAAGTTAATTTTTATTTATTTTATTTCTGTCGGAGTTTTATTTTTCTGGGTACTCAAAATGATTCTGTCTAAGAAGATTATAGTAAAAAAAACACCTTTTGATATCCCAATATTAATATTTCTGGCGTCGCAGATCCTGTCAACATTTTTTTCGATCGACCGTCGTACATCTTTTTACGGTTATTACGGAAGATTCAACGGCGGTTTATTGTCGATTATTTCTTATGCGATTTTATATTTTGGTTTTGTCTCAAATTTTGCTACTTTGGCAGAGACGACCCGACGTGTAGTCTCTACAACATTAATAATTTCTTTAATTTCGTCCTTGCTTGTAATCCTTTGGGGTATTCCCGGAAAATTGGGTAAAGATCTTTCTTGTCTGATATTTTTAGGACAGTTTAACAATAATTGTTGGACAGATCAATTTAGACCTGCCGAGAGAATGTTCTCAACCCTAGGTCAACCTAACTGGTTAGGAGCATACCTTGCGATAAATTTTTTTATTGCATTATATTTTTACTCAAAAAAAAATACTAAAAAAAAAATGTGGGTTTTTATGTAGGGTATGGTTTAATTAACTTTTCTAGCATTCTATTAACAACTTAGCGCTC
>CAYJQQ010000011.1:3618-13698 GCA_964372285.1 uncultured Gammaproteobacteria bacterium
CATACCTAGCGATAAATTTTTTTATTGCATTATATTTTTTACTCAAAAATACGTCCTCAAAAAAAAATCTGGTTTTTTATCTAGGTTATCTTTTACTTAACTTTTCTAGCATTCTATTCACACGTTCGCGCTCCGCGCTTCTTTCAATCTTTATAGGGTTGATCGTACTTTTTATATTTGCCTTTTTGAAGTATAGAGAACACTTTGTACAGCAATACAAAAGAATTATTGTTCTTTTTCTTGGAATTTCTTTATCAATAGTATTTTTTAAAACAGGTATGCAAAAAATAGACAGATATCTTTCGCTTTCTTCCTTTTACAAAGCCACCAATTCCACCGCGTCGGTGGAAAGTAAATCGGCACAACCATCCGGAATAACGACATCATCCTATATCAGAAAAATTGTTTGGAGAGGCGCTGTAGATCTTGGCCTGAAGTACCCACTTTTTGGTACGGGAGTTGAGACTTTTGCCTACAGCTATTACTTTGTTCGTCCAAAAGAGCACAATCTAACTTCGGAATGGGACTATCTTTACAATAAGGCACACAATGAATTTCTAAATTATTTTGCCACGACAGGATTTGTAGGATTCGGAAGTTATGTTATTATGATTGGAATAGTCTTATATATCATGCTGAATTCGTCCTTCGATATGCGCAGGGTCTTGAGCTTGCCGAACGGATTTCAGCATCTGAATAACAAAAAGCAGATCCCGAAACCCATTCAACAAGCTCGAGGTAAAGAAGTTCGGGATGACAAACAAGGAAATAAATTTTATGATTTCCAGCTGCTAACTGTATGTTTATTAATTTCTTATTTAACAATCCTAATCACCAATTTCTTCGGTTTTTCGACGACGACAATCAATTTATTCTTTTATCTTATTCCGGCGTTTATAGTGACAATCAGCAATCCTTCGACTTCGTTCAGGACAAGTCAAGAGTTGTTTATCTCTCGTCTGTCCTGGTTTCATAAAATAATGATTTTTTTCTTACTACTTACTGCTGTCTACTTCCTTCTATCTTTATCTAAATACTATCTTGCCGATATCAAATATTCCCGTGGAGACAATTTAGCCAAGTTGGGTGAGTACCAGCAATCAGCACAGATATTAAGCGATGCCTATAGCTTGAAATACGAGCACGTCTATGAAGATAAATTGTCAAATATATTAGCTAACCTGGCATTTATCTATTCCTATGAAAAAGAAAAAGATTTGTCTAAAAAAAGCCGGCAGACTTCAGACGAGTTAAACTTAAAAAGCCTTATGGCTTCGCCTAAAAATATTTTGTATTGGAAAACACGCGCAAAAAATTATTATCTTTTTTATCAGGTAGATTTTAACCAGAGAGATCTCGAGATAGCTATTCAAGCACTGAAAGAAGCTGAAAAGCTATCACCCACCGATCCCAAAATTCCTTATAGCCTTGCAATATTTAATTCGTTGCTGGAAGAAGAAACAAAAGATGCAGCGCGTAAAGCCGATTTTCGGCGGTTGATGCTGCAATACATCGATACATCGATTAGTCTTAAGCCAGACTATAGAGACGGCTATTTTCTCAAGGGTCAATTACTAAAAAAAGCCGGTAAAAACAAAGAAGCTAAACAAGCGTTCGAGTTTATTTTACAGCATCTTATCTCAAATGACTCCGAGGCGAAGAAAGAGCTAGAAAGCTTATAAAGTTCTTACTGGATACAGAAGTAACAGGAACTAGTGGGACTTACAGTACATGTGCTTGCAGCACAATCTGCTGCAGTCCATTTAGTATTCGGATTAGATTTTAAAGACTTTGAAGTTGGCACAAATGACGTCTGAAAGCTTGTTGCACTGGGACCCAGAGCCAAGTTCAATACCGAAGTAATGGTATTTGGTAAAGCTGATTTAAGTTCACCTACGTTTTGAAGTTCAGTTATTACTGTGCTGCCACATCCGGCATCTAATAAATATGCCGTGTTTGGATTACAACCAGATACTGGAGAACATCCTCCCGCAGGACTTGTTGATAAACACCAAGGAAAATAAAGTTTAGATGCGTAGTATCTATTGATTGCATCTTTTACCTCAACTGCACTTTGTTGTACAGTAGAATCGGAAGCTCTTCGAGTTTGCTCAACGGGGTCAAGCGCTATCAGAATTCCAACAGCTAAAATACCAAGTATTGCAATAACAATAAGAAGTTCAATTAATGTGAAAGCTTTTTTCATAATATCTTTCATCAATAAATATTTGTAATTTAAATCTAAAGCAAAGATTTTTATTTGTCAAGAGGTAGTCAAACAGAGGGCTTTGGGATATTCTATTTAAGAGATGACGTCAGACTATAGATCGGTGTTATAATAGCAAAGACCAAAAAACCTACGCCCAAACCCAGAACAAGCAGTATAAGAGGCTCGATTAGCGTCGTCATCGATTTGATTGCAAGTTCTGAATCCAGTTCAAAGTATTTTGAAACCCTCAATAGCGTATCGTCCATATGGCCAGTCTGTTCTCCGACCAGAGTCATCTGGACAAGAATCGGCGGAAAGATCTCGGCGTGCTTCATGGCTGACCCTAAAGACATACCTTTTTCCACCTGTTTTTTAATTTTTTCAAAAGCTATTTTATAGACAATATTAGTAGAGGTATTAATTACAATGCTTAAAGACTCGAGTAATGAGACCCCTGACGAAACAAGAATTGAGAGAGTCCGAGTTGAGTCTACTAGAGCCGCCATTTTAAATACATTTCCTATGACGGGTAAATTCAGGAGAAGTGAATCTATGTAGAACCTTCCGGATACCGTTTTAAAATATCTTACCAATAGAGATACTCCTGTAAAAATTCCAATTATTAAATATATCCAATATTTGGTGAAGATTGAAGATATAAACAACAGAAGTTTGGTCGCAAAAGGCAGTTCGGCTCCGAATTCCTTATAAAGTTCAAGCAGTCTTGGAACTACGAAAGTCAACATAATGAAAGCTACGACGAACATACCCATTATTATAAAAGCAGGATAAATTAAGGTGCTTTTGAGTTTTCCTCTAAAAGTTCTCGTTTTCTCAAGATTGTCCGATAGTCTCAAAAGAATTTCACTCAACTTACCCGAAGCTTCACCCGACCTGACAAGAGAGATATAGAGACTTGAAAAGTATTGCGGGTATAAAGATAAGGCAGAAGAAAAATTGCGGCCTGATTTAATCTCCTTATCCAAATTGTCAAGCAGATTGAAGAGAGCCGGTTTAGACACCTGTTTTTTTAAAATGTCTAAGGAATCGATTATAGTTAGGCCGGCGTCGAGCATGATCGCCAGCTGTCTGGTGAGATCGACAATATCGTTAAAACTTATTCTTTTTAAAAAAATGCTGACGAGCGATGGAGCCCAGACATCGGCTCTCCAAATAGAAACGGGAAAATAATCGCTGGTTTTTAAGAATCTTAATACAGCGTCTTGACTGTCAGCCTGTATTCTGTCGACAACGTATTTGCCATCTTTGATGGCTTTGTATTTGAATAACATATTTGATACGAATGATGCGAATTTTAATGCGAATCTACGAATATGCTAATACTGCCGATATAAGCGGAATTAGCATATTCGCAACATTCGCATCCATTCGTAGATTCGTATCATTTTAAGAATTTTTTCATCTCATTTGCTCTGATTGCATAAGATTGAGCCGTGTCCTTCGAGATAAGACTTTTTTCATACAACTTAAGCAAATATTTTTCGAAGAGGAAAAGGCCCTGCTGTTCTTCTGTTTCCAATATGTTATCCAGTAAATGCGTTCTTCCCTCGCGGATTACAGCTGCGACCGCCGGGATGTTAATTAAAATCTCGACAGCCGGGAGGCGTCCGGATTTGTCCAGAGACGGAACCAGGCGTTGAGCAACAACTGCTTTTAATACCGAGGAAAGTTGCGAGCGTATCTGATTCTGCTGACTTGCAGGAAAAACGTCGATGATGCGGTTTATCGTCTCCGAGGTTGAGCCGGTATGTAAAGTAGAAAATACAAGGTGGCCCGTTTCTGCGATCGTCAGGGCGGACTGAATGGTTTCATAATCACGCATCTCACCGATCAGAACGACGTCGGGATCTTCTCGAAGGGCAGATCGTAGTGCTATATTCCAGGAGTGAGTATCCTGGTGAAGTTCTCTTTGAGAAATGATCGATTTTGCAGTTGGATATACATACTCAATCGGATCCTCGATTGCGATGATGTGTTTTGCATATTTATGGTTGATTTCATCAATTATTGCCGCCAACGTCGTAGACTTGCCTTCTCCGGTTGGACCGGTGACTAAAATTAAGCCTTGATTGACGTCGGTAAATTGATGGAACTGATTTGGCAGGTTAAGTTCTTCAATAGATTTGATTTTACTTCCAATCAACCTAAATGCCGCAGCTAGCTTATTTTTTGAGTAATATATATTGGTTCGGAATCGATTGCCTTTATAGTCATATCCGAGGTCGATCTCTTTATTGGCTAAAAGATTTTCTTTTTGCTCTTCGTTTAGTATAGAAATAACTAGTTTTTCTACAGTTTCATGCGTCAGAATATTTGAGGAGCGGATAAAATAAAGCTCGTTATTTATTCGCATGGTTGGATAGTAATCGGCGATCAGATGGAGGTCTGAAGCCTGTTTCTCAATAGTTATATCGAAAAAATGAAAAATATCCATAAGCTTAAAAAAAATTCTAAACTCTAAATTCTAATATCCAAACAAATTCTGGGATTTATGATTTAGAATTTAGTATTTATATTTCAGATACTCTTAATATTTCCTCAATCGTAGTTATACCGTCGAGTGCCTTAAGATAACCATCTTGTTTAATAGTGATCATGCCTTCCTCTCTTGCCTGTTCTTCAATTTCTTTGCTTGTTGCTTGCCTCAAAATCATTGTATTGATAGCCGAGGATATTTTCAAGACCTCAAATATTGCAATACGCCCGAGATAACCGGTTTTGCCACAGTCGTCGCAGCCTTCGCCTTTTACAAGCTGGATTGATTTTCCTTCAAGATAAGGTTTGGGTAATAGACCTCCTAATACGGCTTTAATATTTTTTTGAACTTCGGCGGGAGGTTCATAAGTTTTTTTACAGTAGGTACAGATTCTTCTTACGATTCTCTGGGCGAGGGAGGCGTTGAGTACAGAACCAATGAGAAAGGGTTCTCCACCCAGATCGATTAAACGCGGTATGGCAGTAGCAGCATCGTTGGTATGCAGCGTTGAAAAAACAAGGTGGCCAGTAAGGGCGGCTTGAATCGTAAGCTGGGTAGTTTCTTTATCTCGGATCTCGCCAACAAGTATGATGTTGGGGTCCTGGCGTAAAAAAGATCGGAGACCTGTAGTAAAGGTAAGGCCAGCTTGAGGGTTGATCTGTACCTGGTTGATGCCGGGAATTTGGTATTCAACCGGGTCTTCCAGAGTTATAATATTGACAGATGGTTTATTAAGAAGCGATAAGATAGAATAAAGAGTTGTGGTTTTACCCGATCCTGTCGGCCCTGTCACCAGAATGATTCCGTAGGGTTTTAAGATGGCTTCTTCGAGATTTTTTAAGGGTGTTCCTCTCATCCCAAGATCAGGCAAAGTAGGCAGGCCGCCGGTTTTTTTGAGCAATCTCATCACTATTTTTTCTCCATTGACTGTAGGCAATGTAGATATACGAAGATCATCTTCTTCCTCGCCGAGTCTGAAATAAAATCTGCCGTCCTGCGGGATTCTTTTTTCATCGATCTTCATATCCGATATAATTTTGATTCTTGAAACAATAGCATCGTGTATACCTTTGGGGAGAATAAGCTTATCTTGCAATATTCCGTCTATTCGATAGCGGACTCTTGTTTTTCCTTCCCCCGGTTCGATATGGATATCAGAAGCACGGCTTTTGATGGCAAATTCTAAGATTGTGTTGACGATCTTTGAGATAGGCGCTTCTTTAATTACTGCGCCAGCGCTTTCAGGCTCTTTTATCAAATCTGTAACTTGAACCTCTTTGAGGGCTTCCTTAACTTCTGGAGTCAGGCTTTGAGAGTAGGCAAGGTCGATAGTTTTTTTTATATCGTCGGCATAACTTAAGGCAAGCACAATTTTTTTTCCAGTTTTACGTTCTAAAAAGTCAGAGACAGCGATATCAAAGGGGTCAGAAGTGGCGATGGTAATAGTTTCGGTTTGCGCGTCATAGCGAACCGGTACAATTCCGTGTTTTCTCGCCAGGAACTCGGAGACGAAGCCCAAAGCCTGTGGGTCTACCGCAGAAGTTGCAATGTCGATATAAGGAACCTTCATTAGGCTAGCGAGGGTTGCAAGTATTTCTTTCTTGTCGATAGTTGTATTTTTGAACAAATATTCGGAGATGGGTAGATTATTTTTCAGGCTTTCAAACTCAATTTTTTCGGCTTTCTTATGATCCAGGATTCCTTTCTTTTCCAGATGATCAAGAACCTGCCTAGGAGTAATATTCATAACTTTCACTATAAGAGGATTTTTGCTAAAATGCAATAGATGTTACCTATAATTCTTGTTTCGAAGGATAAAAAAGACAGAGATAATTTTGTTAAGAAATTTATTAAAGAAAATAATTTTTCTGAAAGTCAGATTTTTAAAACTTTCCCTTTAAAAAGCGAGATATTAATTTCCCAAATAAGAGAAATCAGGAAGGAGCTTACTATTTCTACCCCGTCTCCCCGACTATTTATTTTATATGACTTTAATAAGGCCACGCTAGAATCACAGAACGCACTGCTTAAATCACTGGAGGAGCAGGGATTGAAGAATCAATTTATTTTAGTTGTGAGTAACGAATATTCGATCTTGCCTACAGTACAGTCTAGATCGAAAATAGTGAGGCTCGATAAGAAACTATCTGGTAATAAGAAAGATCAACCGTACAGTAATCTAATAGAAAACCTAGAGAGCTCAAAGAATTACAAATTCTTATCTGATAAAACTTTGGCTAACATTTCCAGAGAAGACGCTGCTGATTTTTTTATTTGGCTTATTTTGTATTACAGAAAAAAATTATCTAGCTCTTCTAAATCTGCTAAGATTATAAAAGAAGCTCTACGTCTAAAAGCTCTTTTGGAAAACAATAATCTCAATCCGCAGCTGACCTGCGACAATCTCTTGATTTTTATTTTTAAAACATTTAGGATAAGTTAAGAATGAAGAAAAAAAGTCTGATCGCTTTTACACTCGTTGAACTTTTGATTATTATGTCGATAATTGGGATTTTATCAACATTCGGATTCACGAATTATATAACTTCAATTAAAAAAGCCCGCGACGCAGAGAGAAAGAGCGATCTTCGGCAAATCCAAAAAGCTCTGGAGTTATTTAAATTAGATCAAAATCCGGTTGCCTACCCTGTTACAGGAACACTTCCAGCGCCTAACAACTGTTGGTCTTCTGGGGCAGGCTGTACAGGTAATATTTATATGAATAATATGCTCGGGGATGGTTCCACTGCATACAATTATACAAGAAATCCATCAGATAGCCTGAAATATACTTTGATAGCCTGTCTGGAAAATTCAAGTGATCCTGAAGGCACATCTTGTGCAAGCTGCACAAGTCCAAAAGTTTGTTACACAGTTAGTGAACCATAATTATTATTTAAACGAAGGTGGGACATAATTACTATACTTACTGCTCGAGCGAACTTAAGTGAGTCGAGAACTATCAAGGTCTAAAACTTCTCGACTTCGTTCGCTTAAGCTCACTTCGCTCGAAGAATAATGACCCGCCTTCATTTATACTATTGATATGATAAAAAATAGATTTGAGAGGGCTTTTACTTTATTGGAGATGCTCATAGTCATAGCCATTTTTTCAATTTTAGTCGGTATGGGTACAGTCTCTTACTCTACGTCACAGAAAAAAGCCAGGGATGCAAAAAGAAAGACAGATTTAAGAGCTATCCAAAATGCATTAGAACAATATTATTCAATTTGTGGTTTAACATATCCTGCTCCAGTTAGCGGTAGAGTACCAACGTCAATTGTTTGTGCATCGCCTAGTACAACCCTTATGAATCCCGTACCATTAGATCCCAAAAATGGAGCAAACTATAATATGACCCAACCGGATTCAACTACATCTACCTACTCAATATGCGCACCAAATACGCCACCATTGGAATCAGAAACTGTAGCAAGTTATTGTCTTAATAATTTACAGTGAAAAAATCATTTACTTTAATTGAAATTTTAGTAGCGGCAACAATAATTGGCGTTTTATTCGGTGTAGCATCAGTTTCTTATAACTCTCTTACAAAATCTTCGAGAGATGCAAAAAGGAAGGCGGATCTGGAACAGATCAGAGCTGCGCTTGAGATGTATAGGAGCAATGATGTCAATAGTTCTTATCCAACTGCTGGAACGTGTTCTGCTCTAGCTACAGCCCTTTCTGCGCCAACTAATTATTTACCGACTTTTCCAAGCGATCCCAAAGCCAGTTTTTACTCATACGGATGTGTTTCTTCCTCTTCGAACTATACTCTAGGCGCCCATTTTGAAGCAACAACGCCCGGATGTTCAGCTCCCCCCAGTTGTACAGGTGGTTGTAACTACTGCGTTGGTCCATATGGCCAAAAACAATGAAAAGAAATTTGCATGCTTTTACTCTCATCGAAATACTGATTATCATAAGCATTGTTGTTCTTCTGATCGGGCTTTCTTTGGCAACATACAATAATTTTACCCAGGAGAAAAATCTAGACAAGGAAGTTAACCGTCTCGTCGATATATTAAGTTTAGCCAGAACTAAAGCACAAGTTTCAGAAGTTAATCCGGCATGTCCCGTAGGCGAGGAATTTGTCGGATTTGGAGTTGAAGTTAATGCATCGAATTACTCTTTAAAACAGAATTGTAGCGTCACTGTGACTAATATACAAACTTATAGCTTTCCAGCTAATATAAGAAAAATTTCCGGTATGTCACAAGTTAACTTTTACCCACTGTCAGCAGGAGCAACTAACGGAACAATAAATATTCAAAATAATACCATTATTAAGTGTTTACAAATCACAGTATCCAGTACAGGAGTAATTTCTACCCAATCATGCTAAAAAAACAAAAAGCCTTCTCGCTTATTGAGGTTTTGGTTTTCGTTTCGATTTTAAGTATTTTTTTTGTGCTAGCCGCTGCGGTAGTTACCTTCTCACTCCGCGATATGAAATTTAATGAGCATAAAATAAAGGCTACTCACTATTCCAGACAGCTTGAGGAATGGCTGCGCCTTCAAACAGAGATCGATTGGGGTGGAACCATCTGTAACGGATGCAGCAGTACGACTACACTATTTACCGAACAGGTGACTAGAGGCGGAGTCCCAACGACCAGTTTTTGCTTTAACAGCAGTCCAATATCCGGTTGGCAGGCTTTAGGATTGTGTTCTGCTTACGATCTTGAAGAGATTTTTAAAAGAGAAGTGACGTTTACTTCACTACTCGTGGCAAATTATGTTACACAGGTAAACGCGTCGATAACTATATCTTGGTTGGAACTGGGCCAAGCCAAAAATATCAGATTAAATACAATTTTTTCGGTTCTAGAGCAACAATGAAAAATAATTCTTTTACTTTTATTGAAACCCTCGTGGTTATCTCTGTACTAGGTCTGATATTTCCGGTTGTCTTCGCGACACTATTTGTTATCTTGCAGCAACAGATGAAGCTTTTTCGTTTGAGCGAAGTCAAAAGACAGGGTGATCACATTGTAAATATGGCTGAAAACATTATAAAAGACAACGCTTATAAAATATACAATAATACTGGAACAGAAATTTGTGATGCTAATTTAGCCAACCCAAACGGAAATGTCTCATCTTTTGAAGATAAATATGGAAGCGATTTTTCAGTGTCGCCATCTGGATCTAACTTGACGATTGCTTCTAATGTTACAGCTCCGGCTCCTACATTTGCCTTTCCTCAAGGTCAATTAAATAGTTCGAAAGTGAACATACAGTCGTTTTCAGCAACATGCAGCAGGGTTTCGGCTTTCTCTGCGCCGCATGTTACCCTGGATTTTACGGTTTGTTATAAAAAATCAGGCGGAACATGTACGTCGGCAAGGCCGGAACAAACAGCCTCCC
>CAYJQQ010000012.1:0-13392 GCA_964372285.1 uncultured Gammaproteobacteria bacterium
AAATCGGGACGGTACAGGGTTTCGCGCTTGGAAACCCTGTTTGGGCAGATGCCCCAAGCGTGAGCTCGGGGAGCGCTTCACTTTTTATTTTCCAATCGTTACCTCTATCATTATGAGCATTCTTCTGACGATCATCTTAAATCTTTTTAACTAATTGTAACTTGATTTGACTTTGTAATTCTAAAGGAAGCCCCGATAATCATCGGGGTAAACTCCGTGAAGTGAAGAATCTAGCGAAGACAGGTACAGTACTGTACCTGTTGAAGCGCTTATACTTCCCGATTAAATTGGGACGAGATCTTTCGCTATCGTTCAGGATGACATTGGCATTATTTATTTTGCGCAATGAAGGTGTCGAGAGATTTTCTTAAGTCTTCGTAAGGGAGAGCGCCTTCGACGGTAACAGTCTTTCCGGTTTTCAGATCATAGATTACTCCGGTCGGAGTCGCTTGTATTCCAGCTTTTGTTCCTTCCTCTAACTGATCTTTGACTTTTTTTTCGAACTTTCCGCTGTCCAGACAGCTCTTAAATTTTGACTCATCCAACCCAATTTGGGAGGCAAGGCTTGGTAATTCTGATAGCTTAAGGCCAGGCATCTTTTCAAAGATAAGATCGACCATCTTCCAAAAAGCATCGTTTCCCCCAAGATCTGCGGCACACTCTGTAGACTCGGCTGATTTTTGCGCTTTTGGATGGATCGGCAAAGGAAAGTGTCTATATACCCAAGCGATTTTACCGCTATAAGCATTTAGAAGTTTTTTCAAATCAGGATTGATTTTCTGGCAGAAGGGGCATTCTAGGTCGGAGTATTCTACCCAGATATAACGAGCGTTTTTCGCTCCATTCCAATGCTCTTTCACGTCAGGTTTTTTGATCTTTAATTCTGTGGGCTGCTGTTGAGATTGTTGTTGTTGCTGATTTTGTTGAGCTGCGCCAACAGTTTTCTTCTGTTCAAGATTTTTAGTTTTAAAATAAAGATAGCCTGCTGCGAAAGAAACAACTACAAGAAGTACGACAAGCAGAGTATTAGCCTTTTTTTGCATAAGTAAAAATATAGATTAAAAAAAGATTAAAATCAACAGAATTTTAATAATACGCTTCGCTAGATTCCTCGTCGAGGAGTTTACCCCGATGAATATCGGGGTTCTTCACAATGACGAGAGCCGGGGTTATCTTGCGTAAATGCGGTAAAGATTGCTGCCGATTTTTTCGAATTTTATAATGTCAATGCTTCCGACCTCGCCTGTGTTTTTTACATGTGGGCCGCCGCAGAACTCTTTAGAGTAAGCATCTTTTGGTGAGCTTGTCGAACCACCGATAAAATAAATCTTTACCTTGTCTGGATATTTTTCTCTGAAAAAGGCTCGGGCGCCGATTTGAAGAGCTTGCTTTTTTGGGATTATTTTGTAGCTGACAGGCAACTTTTCTTTGATTTTTTTAGCGATTATAGCTTCGACTCTATTCAGTTCACCGTCGGTAAGTTTTTTTGGTGAGTAAAAATCAAATCGGAGTCTATCTGCAGTTATATTTGAGCCTTCTTGTCTAATATCGTCTCCCAAAACGTCAAATAAAGCCTGGTGAAGAAGATGGGTGGCCGTATGGTATTTAATAGTCTGGTCTTTTGTATCAGCTAGACCTCCTTTAAATTTTTTATCAGCTCCCTTCTTTGAAATTTTCTGATGTTTTTCAAATATTTGTTTATAGGATGTATTGAATTTTTTAATATCGACTAAAATATTTTTTTCTTTTAAATCCTCTAAAAAAATCTCCGGAGGGTAACCGATTGACTGAAAGAGATCAAATGCAATTTGGGCGAAATTATTGGTGGGTTTTTGAATAACTTTTTCAACTGTCGACCGAGCGTTTTCCAAAGTTTTTCTAAACTTTTCTTCTTCCTGTTCAAATAAAATAATTATTTCTTTTTGTTTCTTTACGATTTGTGGATAAATTGTTTTAAATATTCCAATTATTGAAGGTAGTAGATGGGTTGAAATGTTTTTTTCAATTCCTAAATATTTTCCCTGGCGAACCATTTTTCGCAATAACCTTCTTAAGAAGTATCCTTGGTCTTTATTTGAAGGTATTACGCCGTCAGCGGCGATTAAAGCCGCAGCTCGGAGATGATCGGCCAATACCCTCATTGCTTTCGTCGTGTTCTCTTCTTGCCTATATTTTTTCCCGCTGAACTCTTCGGTGGCTTTTATTATTGGCCAGAGAACATCAATCTTAAACATATCAGGACTGTTGATAAGTGCCGCAAGAATCCTCTCAAGCCCTCCACCAAAATCAACATTCTTTTTTGGCAGTTCTCTAAACGATCCGTCTTTTTGTTTTTGATACTGCATAAAAACAGAATTTCCTATTTCAAAAAACTTTCCGCAATCACAGTTAGGATGACATTTTGATCCGAATTTGGAGTTATGAACCAACTGTGTAAATTCATAAAATACTTCGGAATCAGGTCCGCCTGGTTCACCAGGAGGCATATTTTCTGGAGTACCTGCGCGTGACCACCAGTTTTTATCAGCTCCATAGTAAAAAATATGATTCTCTGAAACTCCCAATTTTTTCCAAGTTAAAGCAGATTCCGTGTCACGCGGGATAAATTTAGTTCCAGAAAAAACAGTAACATAAAGTTTATCCGGTGCAAGGGCAACATCTTTAGTAAAAAAATCCCGACACCACTCGAGTTGTTCTTCTTTGAAATAATCCCCAAGCGACCAGTTGCCCATCATCTCAAAAAAGGTAGTGTGACTATTGTCGCCGACTTCTTCAATATCTTGAGAACGAAAACAGGGTTGGATGTTGTATAATTTTACACCTTGGGGATGAGGCTCGCCCAGAAGGTAAGGAATGAGCTGCTGCATGCCTGATCCTGTAAAAAGAGTGGTTGGATCGTTTTTAGGAACAAGAGCAATAGGAGGAACAAGTTTATGACCCTTTTTTTGCCAAAACTTTGAAAATAGTTTACGCAGTTGTAAATGGGTGAACGACATAGGTAGAATTATAACAAAAAGATCTACGAAATTACGAATCGTTACGAATATACGAATTCGTAAATTCGTAATTATTTATAAATTAGTAGAAAATCACATGGTTATAAAAACGTCAAACCCTAACATAATTAGACCATTTTTGAAAAATATCCATCTTCCACAACCTAATTCCCATAAAGGTCAGAACGGCCGCGTGCTAGTCATAGGTGGCTCATCACTTTTTCATTCGGCGTCAATATGGGCGGCCGAAATTGTTTCTCATTTTGTCGACATGGTTCACTATTCGTCTACAAAAGAGAATAATGAGATTGTCCTCTCGCTGAAAAAAAAATTCAGAAGCGGAATGGTTATTCCACAGAGAGATATCTTTGAGTATGTGGAGGAAGATGATGTTATTTTGCTTGGACCAGGAATGGTCCGCGGGAATATTCGTAGAGACGTGATTAATCGCGTCTCTACATTCAATGATGTTTTAAAAATACAGAATGAACCAACCTATACTTATATATTAACTAAATATTTATTAGAACATTACCCAAACAAAAAATTTGTTCTCGATGCGGGAGCATTGCAGATGATGCAACCTGAATGGTTATTAGGCTTAAAAACCAAAGCAATCATAACACCCCACCAAGGAGAGTTTGAAAAAATGTTCGGTCTTTCAGTCAGTCGGTTATCGGTCAACAAGAAAATGAACGTGGTTCTAAAACAGGCAAAAAAATACAATTGTGTTATTCTTTTAAAAGCGGTAAAAGATTTTATTTCAGAGGGAAGAAGGACAGCAATAGTTGAAGGAGGTAACGCCGGATTGACCAAAGGAGGGACAGGAGATCTCCTGGCCGGTCTTTGCGCTGCTTTTTATGCTAAAAATCTAGCTTTTGATTCTTGCTTGTTAGCCTCATTTATTCTTAAAAAAACGGCGGATCAACTTTTTTTAAAGAATGGATACTGGTATAATATTGATAAAATTATACAATCCATTCCTTCGGTTATGACTAAATTGATAATTACAAAATGAAAAAAGAGTCGGTTATCGCTATTTTTTTTGGGATAATATTTGGAGCGTTGGTAGCTATTTTTCTTCTTGCAAAAAATAAGGAGTTTCAATTAACCAAGACTAAAACAATCGCTCCAACAGAAAAATTAGGCAAAATAGCCAAAAATGTTATCGTTGACCAGAAAACTCTAGAAATCCTTGAGCCAAAGGACGGTTTAATCTCTGATTCTAAAACCGTTACGATAAAAGGCAAGGCAGATAAAGGCGCTTTAATAGTAATCCAGTCTCCAATTAAGGAAACCATCTTAAAAAATGAGAAAGACCAGTTTTCAGTTTTATTTCCTCTTGTCTTGGGTGAAAATGTGATTAAGGTCTCTGCCCATCTAAAAGATACTCAAGCCAGACCCCAAGAAAGGGAGTTGCGCATTTATTATTTGGACGAACAACTATGAAAATAATATCAAAGATCGCTAAAGCAGAGCAAGTTCGCTTCAGGGCAGGCAAATATCGAAGATCAAAGATTATATTTATTAAAGTAATTATTATCGCATCCGCGTTGATAATAGCGCCACTTACTGTTTATGGACAGACTAAAACTTCTACTCCATCTCCGAGCCTTGTCAGTCCTACAAATGCCAAGGAAGATAAAGAAATTCAAACGCTAAAGGAGAAAATTGCGACTAAAGTGGCGGAGCTACGCGAAAAAAACAATAAAGTGGTTTCCGGCACGGTTCAGGAAATAAATCTGTCAAAAGGCCTATTAAAAATAAAAAATTGGAAAGACGAAGACTATGACGTAAACGTTGACACCGACCTGACTAAATACTATCAAATCAGCGGCGAACTGAAAAAAGAAATAAGGTTGACTGATTTTAAAAAAGGTTCCTACATAATCGTTACAGGAATTATCAAAGAAAATAAGATCGACGCAAATTTTATTTATATTGATGAGTTGTTCCTTATCGGTTCAGGAAAAGTAACAGAGGTGAATAAGGAGGATTTTTACATAAGCGTTATTACCAGTGACAAAGAAAATTATACTTTAGATATTGAGACATTCACGAAACAGCAAATGCTGAACATAAAATTACTGATTCTTGAAAATGTAGGATTCTCAAAGATTAAAGAGGGTGATGCGATTCATTTTGTGGTAAAAAAGTCAGGCAAAGAGAAAGAATTAAATAGATTTGCTGCTCAAAAAATTTTGATCATACCGCAGGAGTATTTTATTAAATAAATTTTTTTTCCTACGAATTTACAAATCTGCACGAATATACGAATTCGTAAATTCGTATTTATTCGTAAATTAGTAGTAAATTATGTTCAACTTTTTCAAAAAATTCTTTGACTATAATGAACGGGAAATTGCCCGACTAAGAAAAAAAGTAGACGAGATAAATTCGCTTGAAGACAAGGCAAGAAAACTAAAAGGTACAGATTTAAGAAAAGAGACAGATAAGCTAAAAGAGAATATTCAATCAAGACAGAATACACTGGATCAAATTCTTCCTTGGTCGTTCGCATTGGTTCGAGAAGCTGCCCGAAGAGTTCTGGGTCAACGGCATTTTGATGTTCAGATAATGGCAGGTATTGCTCTGCATGAAGGTAAAATAGCCGAACAAAAAACAGGTGAAGGAAAGACTCTGTCTGCAATAACCGCTCTTTATCTAAATGCGCTTGGCGGGAAGGGTTCCCATTTAGTTACGGTAAACGACTACTTAGCACGGCGTGATGCGGGTTGGATGGGAGGGGTTTTTCATCTGTTAGGCCTTTCGACTTCGGCGATAATATCTGATAAATCGTTTATTTTTGACCCAAATTATGAGGCCGAGGAAGGCCAGGACTGGCGGCTCGCCCATCTTAAACCGGTTTCTAGAAAAGAGGCCTATCTTGCCGATGTAACTTACGGCATTAACAGCGAGTTTGGTTTTGATTATCTACGCGATAATATGGCGGCCAGCCCGGAAGAAGTCGTGCAAAGAGCATACAACTTCGCTGTAATCGACGAGGCAGACTCGATCTTAATCGATGAAGCACGCACACCCCATATTATTTCGGCTCCTTACGATGAGGATACATCCAAGTATTATAAGTATGCTCAAATTGTTAAAGGACTTGATGCAAAAACCGATTTTGTAATCGATGAAAAACTCCGGACTGCAAATTTGACCGAAGCAGGTATCAAAAAAATAGAGTTTAGGTTAGGAGTAAGCAACATTTACGAAAAGGATTTTGACACGCTTTTCCACATAGAGGCGGCTTTAAAAGCGGTCACGCTTTTCAAACTGGATAAGGACTATATAGTAAAAGATCAGGAAGTGATTATTGTCGATGAGTTTACAGGCAGGTTGCTCCATGGCCGGAGATTTTCCGAGGGCCTCCATCAGGCAATCGAGGCAAAAGAAAATGTGCCAATTCAGAGGGAGTCGAAAACTTTAGCAACCGTGTCGCTTCAAAATTATTTTAGGATGTATAAAAAGCTTGCCGGTATGACAGGAACAGCTTCAACCGAAGCAGAGGAATTTCATAAAATCTATAAAACCGATGTCGTTGTGGTTCCCACCCACATGCCGATGATTCGTAAAGATCATGCCGATATGATCTATAAAACAGAGAAGGGTAAATACAACGCCGTCGTAGAGGATATCGCCCAAAATTATAAAAAAGGCAGGCCGGTGTTGGTTGGAACAACTTCGATTGAGAAAAATGAATTATTATCCAGGCTTCTGAAGCAAAAAGGAATTCCTCACGAGCTTTTAAACGCGAAGAATCACCAAAAGGAAGCTACGATTATTGCCAATGCCGGAAAGAAAGGTTCGATAACGGTTGCGACAAATATGGCTGGTAGAGGTGTGGATATTGTACTTGGTGGAGAGCAGCCAAGCGCCCCCAGCCGTCATTCCGAGTCCATTCGACAAGCTCGGGATAAACTCCGCGAGGAATCTCATTACCAAAAAGAGATGAAAGAGTGGATGAGGAAACATGACGAAGTTGTCAGTTTGGGTGGTTTGTACGTAATTGGGACGGAAAGACACGAGTCGCGGCGGATCGACAATCAGCTTAGAGGAAGGTGTGGTCGTCAGGGGGATCCGGGTGAATCGCTCTTCTTTGTAGCTCTAGAGGATGATCTGATGCGTATATTTGGCGGTGATCAGATATCACGCCTCATGACATTTTTTAAGTTTCCAGAAGACCAACCGCTTACCCATGCGATGGTATCCAAGGCTATAGAACAAGCGCAGGTCAAAGTAGAAGGGTTTAACTTCGATGTCCGAAAACACTTGGTGGATTTTGACGATGTTCTGAATAAACAGAGGGATATAATCTATACACTCCGAAAAAAAATTTTGACTCTGCCGGAGACTGACAGTAAAGAATTCAGGAGAACCATAATTGAAGTTTTTCAGGAAGAGCTAGGGATGCTAATTAATGCTCATACCGAACAGGATCAGCATATATCGCAAGAAAATATGTCTAACCTTGAGAAAGAACTTAATTTAATATTATCGGTGCAGAAAAGCGAGCTGCAAAAATATGGCAAAGATATAAATAGCCAGAAACTGTTGAGCTACTTAATGGCCGAGGTAGAAAAAGAATTTGATCAGAGAGAAAAGAATTTCGGCGAAAAACTGTGGTCGGAAGTAATCAGAGTAATTTTTTTGACGACGATAGACAAATATTGGACCGAGCACCTGACGGCTATAGAAGATCTACGAGAGGGAATAAATCTTAGAGGTTATGCCCAGCTTGACCCGCTGGTGGAGTATAAAAATGAAGCGTATTCGATGTTTGAACGATTGATTATCGACGTTAACTTTGAAGCAACAAGAAGGCTTTTTAAGATAAAAGTAGAGACTGGGCATGCACCGTCTGTACAGAAAGAATCCGAGCAGCCGATGGTTTTCAAATCTGCCTCACGCGTCGATCCATTTTCTCAAGCGTCAAAGCAACATGAGGTCTCTCCCCCATCTCAACATTTACCGACGTCAAATTCAAGAGGTGTTAGTGATATTCAGTCTGACAATCGACAACCGACTGCTGATAACCAGATGGGTTTTCGCATTATTCCTCCCGGCCAATCCCAGAAAAAACCCGGCCGCAATGATCCCTGCTGGTGCGGATCAGGTAAAAAGTATAAGAAGTGTCATTATCCGAATTGAAAATGATAATTAATATCAGATCCTCTTAAATAATACACATTATGTCATTCCTGCGGAAGCAGGAATCTATTAAATAGATTCCGCATCAAGCTTGCCCTCATGAAGATGGGTGTGCGGAATGACAAAGTGATCAAGCGGATCTGATATAATTTAAACTATCCTATTGATGAAGTCAACTCCCGGTGTTTATTTTTCGTGGCATTATTTATATAAGAAGTTAAGAGTCAAGATGACAATAATTATCAAAATTTCAAAAAAAAAGGCTATAAAGGGAAATGTTATCATCCGGTAAGTAATATATCCCCAAAAATCGTCATTGCTTTTATCTGGATAGTGAAGATTTTTCATTGCAATTTCAGTTGAAATATCAGTTACGATTGGAAAAAGAGTTGATATTAGTCTTACATTAAACAGTAAATATGATTGGATTCTAAGGGCTTGAAAAATATATGGTGTTGACCAAAAATATAAGTTTTTGTAATATTCATAAAAAAATAAGATAAAAAACCCAAAGATAACGCAGGTAAGACTTTTTTTTCTATTTTTTCTTGATCTTGGAGTAAAAAATAAGTGTTTTTGAGATAGAATATATTACAAATAAAATTTCCACGTTAATATAATTTTAATGCACTTAAAAATGAGGATCAATAAGAATTGGCACCAGAAAAATAAAATGCCTAAAAATGCTAGTTTAGAACAGAGAATCAAATGGCATAAAGGTCATGCAAAATTTTGCGCCTGCAGACCAATTCCGCATAAACTTTTAGAATATCTGTCAAAAGTAAAAAAATGAATTTTTTGTATTGAAATGTTCCTCTGTACTACTATAGAAGCGGATTATCTTTGATTTTTCTTCTTCTTTATCCTATAATAAGCGTTTTACCATGAATTCATTACTTAGCGAAACACCTCAAAAAGCAGATATTTTATCTTCATTGCCGGTTGATGTAACCGCCGTTCTTGCTGGTTTAGAAACGAGAAGTTTTTCTTTGGAATCATTGATGGCTTCTAAATTCAGTCCTTATCACCCGCAGAGTCAAGAATTTAGAACTTTCAATGATTTTTGTACAACCGGTATCGAAGATATGAGATCGCTGATAGGAGAAAATGAGGATGTTTTGAGAGAAGCGGGTCTTTTAAGCGCTGCAATTATTGGATCGGCCGCCTCAAAATTGGCGGGTGTTTTCCCTTATGGGGTGTTAAAAGATAGACAACCTAATCAATATTATTTAAGAAGGACAGCAAATGGCAATTGTGACATTGATACTAATTTCCATATAGTGGATGGAGAAGCGGATCGTTGTGTGTCTCTTATGAAAGAGTTAGCGCTGAGTTGTCGTAAGAGAGGCAAATTCAAATCAGAGCCCGGAACTTTGTCTTTTTATTTTATCCCATATCGGCAGTTGATAGAAATATTGCAAACCAAAGTCAGAGTATATGCGTTTGTCAGCGCTTTACTTTGGCAAAATACTCGAATTCCTTTAATGGATGATGACATTTATGATCTTATACAGCAAACTGCATTAACAAGATATTACCAAGATAGTCGAGTGCAAGAATTTTTTTGGCGAAATTTATTAGACAGATATTTATTCGCTCAAAGTAAAATGGCTGTTAAGTCAGGACAGGCGGAGGAGGTAATACTAACTCCAGAAGACGCTCCCACTATTTTTGATCACGAAGCAAAATCTGTGAAAGCAAAAAGTGAGAATGGTTATTTCAAAATTTAATTTGCTATTTCTTATGAGATTAATTATCCTGGGTTTCTTTGACAAACTTCAGCATGATTCCTGAAATTATGGTTAGAGCCAGAGAGAAGTAGAAAGGCGTGATAGGAGAAAATTTGTCCCACAAAAATCCGGCTAAAAAAGATGCAGGAAGCGCCACGAGTCCAATGACCATTTGAAAAGCGCCGATTGTTGATGCTACATAATCAGGCGGTGCAAGTTCTGCCACAAGCGTTTTTTGTACAGGCTCCATTGCTCCTTTATGTAAGCCATAGAATACAAAGGCTAAAATCGCACTGATTGGATTTTTATAAATATTTTATAGAACTAAAACTATTGCCCAGAAGAAATAAGACAGATAAAGAATATTTTTTCTGCCAAATTGATCAGATAATTTTCCAAATGGAATCGAGCAGACAGCGGCAACTAAAGTAAACAAGAGATACAAAATTGGAACCTGGTAAGTGGTAAATCCATATTTGTTGGCAAATACAAGTAGGAATGAATAGCTGAAAGAGCCTAAAGCAAAAAGTCCACTCAACATTGTCAGAAGGAGCAAGTTGTTATTAAAATTCGCAAAATTGATTCCTTTAAAAAGTATTTGCTGATTTGGTTTTGATTCGTAGATAAACAAGATTATTAACACTGCTGCGGCAGCAGAAGGTATGGCGGCGAGCAGAAAAAGATTGGTGAAACCCAAAGTTTTAAGAAAAAATATGGCAATGAGTATACCGGCAACCGCTCCCAAATTATCCATGGCTCTTAAGATGCCAAATCTTACCCCTCTGTTTTGCTGAGTTGAGATATCGGAAATCATGGCATCTCGCGGCGCACCTCGAATCTTGCCCGATCTATCAAGAAGTCTGAAAGGAATAAGCCATTGCCAGCTTGGCGATAGGGCATAACCTATCCGCGAAATCCCGCCAAAGAGGTATCCGGTCCAGACAAATATTTTTCTTTTTCTTACCTTGTCTGAAATATATCCGCCAACCGCTCCAGAAATTGAAACCACAGCGTCTCCGATTCCGTCAATCAGGCCTAAAGTTGCCATGCTAGCTCCCAGCACTTGGGTTACAAAAAGCGGCCAGACAGAAAAAACCATATCCGATCCAACATCATGCAAAAATGACGCCAAAGATAGAACTGCAACTACCAATTTGCTACTTTGTTTATTCATATAGAGTTTGAAAATAGTTGCTTGTGACTAGTTACTGGTAATAGAAAATAGAAATTGGTGATTAGTTATCTTTTTCGTGAAAATTAATCCATGATTTTTTGAGATTGGTAAGCTGTTTACAGGTTAAATCATAGGTATTTATAACTTCTTTACACAAATTAACATTTACGTATTTCGGATAAATATCTATACAGACTGAAAGATGATGAATCATTTCGTTTGATTCTCCAATTGTGTCGTTTAAATATCTTAACCAATTAATCTTTTGATACCTTTTAGCAATTCCTTCAGCTAAGAGTGCTGGAGCCGCTTTACAACCTCTTCTCATTTGATCGACTAAATCGTATTTCTCCTCTTTTGGGAGATTCGGAATTATTTCTGTCAAGACAATTTTCATCGCCTTATAAAGATTTTGATAGACAATAAGATCTTGAAAAGACTTGATTTGCCTCTTTTCCATCATTATTAGTATTCTACTATCTTCTATTTACAAATTTCTATAACGAGTAACCAATCACCAGTAACTAGTTACCAGTCTCTATTTCACTGTTACGCTTTTGGCGAGGTTGCGGGGTTTGTCTGGGTCGTGGCCGCGGTCTAAAGTCAGATGGTAGCCCAAAAGTTGGGCGATGACGACATTTGGAATTATAGTTGCTTCACCACAGTTTGTTACATAGATAAATTCGTCGTAGGCTGGGCTGGGTTTGTCTGAAACGCCTATGACAAATCCGCCTCTTGCTTTTACTTCGTAAGCAGATGAAAGTGTGTCTTCGTATGTTTCATCACTGGGATTGTAGGCTATTACCGGTGTTCCTTTTTCAATCAGAGCAATCACTCCGTGTTTGAGCTCGCCTGCGGCAAAGGGTTCGGCATGGATGTATGATCCTTCCTTAATTTTGAGCGCCGACTCAAGAGCTGCAGGATAAGAAAGACCTCGACCTAGGACAAAGATGTGTTCTTTATGTTTTAACTTTTCGGCTAGGGCTTTTACTTTTTTCATTTTGAGAATTCTTTCTATTTCGGCAACGGCTTTCTTAAGTTGTGTCACGCCTTTATCATATCCGCTATTGAGTGAATGGGCTAACAGATTGAGGATAGCTATTTTTGCCGTAAATGACTTTGTCGCAAGGACACATTTTTCTGGTCCAGCTGCCAAAAGTATTTTGTAATCGGCCATTCGATAAAGCGTTGATCCTAAGACATTTGTTATTGCACATATTCTTACACCCTTTTCTTTGGCTTTCTTGAGCGGGGAGATAATGTCTATTGTTTCTCCAGATTGAGACAGAGCGAGGATGAGGCTTTTTGGAGTTAAAAAATCTTCTAGGTAGGAGAATTCAGATGCAATACTGGCATTGGTATGGCGTTTGGCAATTTTAGAAAATAGATAAGTTCCGGCAAGGCAAGCATAGTAGGCTGTTCCGCAACCAAGAAGATATGTGCCGTAAGCATTTTTGATTTTTTGGGCTAGGTCACTAATGGTTTGTGAGTAGTTATTGACAATGCTTGAGATGACCTTTGGCTGTTCGTTAATTTCTTTTAGCATATAGTGAGGGAAAGAGCCAAGAGCTAGGGAGTCTCTGCTTATTTTATATGTGGTAAAAGTGATTGACTTTTTCCTTTCCGATGAATCGAAAAGTTGGTAACCAGAATTGTTGAGTGATAATAGTTCATTATCTTCAAGATAATATAGTTTGTTTGTGTGTTGAAGAATTCCCGCGTAATCTGACGAAAGATAGTATTCCTTTAAATCTTCGTTGATTCCGAATACCAAAGGAGAGCTGTTCTTGATAGCGAAAAATTCTTGAGTTTTAGGTATAAAGACAATAATTGCATTTAGCCCGCTTAGTTGATTAAAAGTTTTCATGACCAATTCTGCTCGGCCGAGCATTATAGGTAATTTTTTTTCTTCCAGGAGGTGGGCGATTACTTCCGTGTCGGTTTGAGACCTGAAGGTATGTCCACGCTTTATCAGATCTTTTTTTAGCTCTTCAAAGTTTTCGACTATTCCATTATGAACCACAAAGATTTCTTGCTTGCAATCGGAGTGTGGGTGTGCGTTATATTTTGTAACTCCGCCGTGCGTGGCCCAGCGGGTATGACCGATACCGATAGAAGAGGTAAATTTAGGAAGTTTGGCGTCGCCAATTTTACCTACTTTCTTTTTTAGGAAAGTTGTATCGTCGTTTTTCCTTGCTACTACTCCCCATGAGTCATAACCTCGATATTCGAGTGATTTTAATCCCTCCAGGACAATTTCTCCTGCATTTTGTTTTGGTCCAAGATAAGCAAATATTCCACACATATTAAAAAAGTCAAAAGTAAAAAGTAAAAA
>CAYJQQ010000013.1:0-3906 GCA_964372285.1 uncultured Gammaproteobacteria bacterium
GGATTTTTCTTGCTCTGGCTACAGTCAACTTATCCTCCTCGGACAACTCCTCCATTCCTAGAATTGCAATAATATCTTGAAGGTCTTTATATCTTTGTAAGGTTTTCAAAACATCTCGGGTCACTTGGTAGTGCTCTCCTCCCACCACGTCTGGATCTAGAGAACGAGAGCTTGAAGTCAGAGGATCAATAGCTGGATAGAGAGCTTGCTCTGCCAAGGATCGCTCCAGAGTAATCGACGCATCCAGATGAGCAAAGGTGACAACCGGAGCAGGATCTGTGTAGTCATCGGCTGGCACATACACCGCCTGAATAGATGTAATTGAACCTTTTGTCGTAGAAGTGATTCGCTCCTGTAAGGCAGCCATTTCAGAAGCCAAAGTAGGCTGATAACCGACGGCCGAAGGGATTCTTCCCAACAAGGCCGAGACCTCCGAACCCGCCTGGGCGAAGCGGAAAATGTTATCGATGAAAAGAAGCGTGTCCATCCCCTTAACGTCGCGGAAGTATTCGGCCAGAGTGACGCCGGTCAAAGCGACTCGGAGGCGATTTCCCGGCGGCTCATTCATCTGGCCAAAGACCAGAGCAGTTTTATCCAATACTTTTGTCTCTTTCATCTCAAACCATAAATCATTCCCTTCTCGCGTCCGCTCGCCCACACCGGTAAATACCGAAACTCCTTGGTGTTGTTTGGCAACATTGTGAATCATTTCCTGAATTAAAATGGTCTTGCCAACCCCGGCACCGCCAAATATCGCCACTTTACCTCCCTTGATGAAAGGAGCGATTAAATCGATTACCTTAATTCCGGTCTCAAAAATTTCTCGCCTTACCGACTGTTCTCGTAAAGAAGGCGAAGGGTTATGAATCGGCATCATTTTTTTTGCTTTGACCGCGGCTTGTTCGTCAACCGGCTCTCCTAAAACGTTAAAAATCCTGCCAAGCGTTTCCTCTCCAACCGGAACTTCTATTGATTTTCCGGTATTTATCACTCTCATCTCTCTTTTTAATCCATAGACATTTGACATGGCAAGAGCCCTCACCCGTCCAGGGGCAATAATTGCCTCAACCTCAAACACAATTCTGCCCAGTTTTTTATCCTCAACAAACAAAGCATCGTAAATCTTCGGTGTCTGATCTTCTGCAAACTGAATATCTACAACAACATTTCTAATTGAAATGATTTTACCTTCAGCCATAATAAAAATTTCTAAATTCTAAACAATATCCAAGCTCCGACTCACAAGATACAAACAAATCTCAAATATTAAATCTCAAAAAAACAAATAGTTTGAATATTGTAATTTCTTGTTTCTTGGTTATTGGAATTTGATTGAGTCAATTGGTCAATTTTCTACTGATTCCTTCGCCGTCACCATATCCAAAAGTTCATTTGTTATCTTTTCCTGCCTAAGCCTATTCCCAATCAATGTCAAATTGTAAATAATATCTGTAGTATTATCAGTGGCATTTTTCATTGCCATCATCCTCGAAGCGTGTTCAACCGCTTCACTGCTTATCACAGCACCGCGTATTTTATCTTCGAGATAGCTCTTAAGGAGAGGTTCTATTAACTCTTGCGCCGACGGCTCTATAACATATTCTAATGCCAAGGCTCTTTTTTCTATCTCTTCTCTGCCCCATTGAAAAGGCAGAAGAGTACTTTCAACCGGTTCTGAACTAAAGGCTGAAATATATTTATTGTAGATTATTGAGGCCGATGCGTAATCTCCGGCAAAAAAACGCTCCAAAACAAAAGAAAAAATAGCCGATACATGGTTTAAAAAATTAGAACTAGAAAAATCGGCGAGAACCTTCCCTCCCATGCGAGATATAAACTGCATCCCTCTTGTTCCAACGGTTACAAAATCTGTTTTGGAAAAGTCCAGCCCGATCCTTAACATAAATCTGTATAGATTTACATGGAATGCCCCACACAAGCCTTTATTTGAAGAAATGATAACCGCCAGTTTTTTCTCCAGTTTGTTATCGCTAGGCTGCAATAATTTTGAAGTTTTCTTGTCAATGGTAGGTATTAGTTTTTCAATGACCGCAGCGAGCGTATCGCGATACGGCCTTCCATTAACCTCGGCTTGCTGGGCTTTTCTCATCTTAACAGCCGAAACCAACTGTAAAGCTTTCGTGATTTTTCTCACGTTGCGTATCGATTTTGTTTTTTTCCTAACCTGTCTAAGATTCATATTTGTAATTTTTCGGTTACAAACATTTTAAGCTCTTCTTCATCTTTTTTATCCAATGTTTTATTTTTATTTATTCTATCGATTAGCGACTTTCCTCTAACTTTTAGCTCATTAAGTAATTTTATCTCAAATTCTTCAACTTTATCAAGAGTTAGATCATCCAAATATCCATTGCTGGCAGCCCAGATAACCGCCACTTCTTGGCCTAAGCTGTATGGTTGATTTTTCTTCTGCCGCAAAACCTGCGTCATGCGGGCGCCTCGATTTAAAAATTTTTTAGTCGACTCGTCCAGTTCGGACTCAAACTGCGAGAAGGCTGCCATCTCACGATATTGCGCTAGATCAAGCTTCAATTTGCCGGTCACCGACTTCATAGCCCTAGTCTGGGCATTGCCTCCGACTCGAGATACCGATAGGCCAACATTTATCGCCGGCCTGATTCCTGCGTTAAAAAGATCTGTCTCTAAATATATCTGCCCGTCGGTTATCGAGATGACATTGGTTGGGATGTAGGCTGAAAGATCTCCTTCCAAAGTCTCGATAATCGGCAAGGCGGTGAGAGATCCTCCGCCGTACTTTTTATTCAAACGGCAGGCCCTCTCTAAAAGTCTTGAATGAAGATAAAAAATATCTCCCGGATAAGCTTCGCGTCCGGCCGGCCTTCTTAAAATAAGCGAAATTTCTCTGTACGCCCAGGCATGTTTTGTCAGATCATCGTAGACAACCAACACGTCTTTACCTTTATCCATAAAATATTCACCCAGGGCGCAGGCCGCGTAAGGCGCGAGATACTGCATCGCGGCAGAGTCTGACGAAGAAGCATTAACCACAAGGCTATACTCCATAGCCCCATGTTTTCTTAAAAGATTGACGATCGCTGCCACCTTGGAATTTTTCTGGCCGATCGCACAATAGATGCAGATTACATCTTCCTTTTTTTGATTAAGTATGGTGTCGATTGCCAAAGTAGTTTTACCGGTTCCTCGATCACCGATGATCAGCTCCCTCTGTCCTCTTCCGATTGGGATAAGCGCGTCGATGGCTTTTATGCCTGTCTGGATTGGAGTGTTTACCGGTATTCGCCGCACAACGCCTGGCGCTACTTTTTCCACGGGATAAAATTTATTGGAAGCAATTTTTGCTGACGTGTCTAGCGGATTTCCGAGTGAATCGACAACCCTGCCAATCAGAGCATCCGCTACTGGAACAGATAGGGTATACCCCAAAGCTTTGGCTTTATCGCCTGATTTTATCGATAAATAATCGCCAAAAATAATTACTCCTACGTTAAATTCGTTGACGTCGATGACAAAGCCGACCTTTTTTTTCTCAAACGCAACCAGCTCGCCATAGCCAACTTCATCCAAACCAGCCAAAATAATCACGCCGTCTTTGACCTCTGTCACGATTCCAGTCTCTTCCGCCTTTATCTTCTTCTCTTGCCTCAACAATTCCCTTTCTATATTTTTTAAATATTCATCAATCAATTTCATATATATAGTTTTTCAACTTGTTTAACTGCCCACGCAAGGATAGATCAATCACCTTACTGCCAATCTTTATCACAACGCCCGCGATCAGGTTTTTATTAATGTTAAAATCCAGCTGTGATTTTTTTAAGCGCGGTACAAATTGATATAAAATCGATAGCTCTTGATTATTGTGAGGATAAGACGATATCAGAGTGATTTTTTCTTTTTCTTTTT
>CAYJQQ010000013.1:3916-13243 GCA_964372285.1 uncultured Gammaproteobacteria bacterium
AGATATTCCTTAAAAGCCTTGTCCACAATATTTAGGCTTAAATCAACCAGTTTTTCTTTTACCGCCTTGTTGAGTTTTTCTCTCTCCTCCTCGAGCTGTTTTTTTGCTCTATTTCTCACTTCTTCCGCTTCCTTTCTAGCCTCCGCAATCAACTCATTTTTAATAACTTCTGCTTCTTTTCTGGCTTGTTGTAAAAGTCTATCCGTTTCTTTCTTCGTCTCCTCTTTCAGCCTGACCTTTTCCCTAACCGAACTTTCCTCGTCTATTTTTAGTTTCGCCAATATATCTTTCCCCTCCTTTTCCTTTCTTCTTTCCTCGTCTAAAAAATGGGAAAATGGAGTGGCTATAAATTTCTTAAAAATTAGGAAAAACAGGATAAAGTTGATCAATTGAGCCGCCAACTGTCTGACATCTATTCCGAGTTGTTCCATAAATATTTTTTTATGTAAATTTCAAAATAAGTGCTACTACCAAAGCATAAATTGCTACCGCTTCGGCAAAAGCAATCGCAAGAATCATGGTTGTACGGATTGCCGATTCTGCCTCTGGATTTCTACCCAACGACTCCATGGCTTTTGTGCCAATATTTCCAATTGCAATCGATGGGCCAATCACTCCAAGAGCAATCGTTAAAGCTACCGCAAATAATTTTGCTGTTTCTCCACTCATAGCTAATCACCTCCTATATACTAGTGACTTCTTACTGCGGCGTTTGAGATAAAAACCGCCGTCAGCATCGAAAAGACAACTGCCTGTATCAAACCTACAAACGTCTCAAGCAAAAGAAATGGAAAGGAAGCCAATATTGGCATCAAAAAGGCTATAATAGTCAGTAAAACTTCTCCAGCGAATATATTGCCAAATAGTCGAAAGGAAAAAGATAACACCTTTGAAAACTCGGACACGACTTCCAATAAACCGGTAAAAAAAGAAATCGGACTAGCAAAGTTAAAAAATTTTCCCAAATATTCCTCAATCCCCAACTCTCTCACCCCATAGTATTGAATAGAAAAAAAAGCAACAAATGCCAGGGCTAGAGTAGTATTTAAATCGGTAGTATTACCTCTTAATAATGGAACGTAATTATATCCCGCTCCAGCTTCAACAACCGGTATAAGTATGCTTCCTACCCCAGGCAGTAAGCCAAACCAATTCAAAAGAAGAATATAGATAAACAAAGATCCCAAGAGTGGAAAAAGTGATCCGATTTTCTCCCCAACCGCCTTTTCAAAAAAATCATAGATACCTCTGAATGTAAACTGTATAAGATAAAAAAATTTCGTCCGTTTTGGTTTTTTTATTTCTTCACTAAACCAAATCGCCAGAAGGAAAAAAAGAATTATAACTATGATAGCGGCAAGATAGGTGTTTGTTACAGGAAAAGCAAAAAAATCAAATAAATGATCGGGTTTAATGCTGATGTGTGGACCTTTGTTCATCTTTCGCTAGCTTAAATAAGTTGTAAAAACTGGCCAATGTCCCTAAAATCAGAAAAAGATTGAAAAAAAGAGATTTTGTGTTAAACCAATTGTCTACTGCCAGGCCCAAAAAAACTCCCAGAATGATAGGAGCAATTATATAAAAGCCTAGATTTAAATTGGTTAAATCAAACCCTTTTTTCTCATTAATAAGTTTTCCTTTTACTTTGCTGGCTGTAATTTCCTTAATGTTTCCTTCTTTATCAAAAGTATAAACCACCCTAGCCTTTTTCATTTTAACATCGGCTGCCAATTTCGTCAACCCCGATTTCCATGACCCAGACGAACCCGACTGATCATCCACTTTATCTTCATTTATATATCTTTTGCGTCTTCGTCTAAGTATATAGGAAATTTTCATAAAATCGCCAGCTGACTAAATTTAAGATTTGGGATAAATACTATTGTTGACTAATATTATTCAAATCTACGGCGTTATCGATAAGAATGCTTAGCCTTCCGTCGCGTTCGTTAATCTTGCCTTTGAGCATGATGACCTTATTTATATTTATCGTGTCTCTCAAACGGGCAAATAATTTAGGAAATAGAATGCACTCTATTGAGCCGGTTTCGTCAAAGAGGCTGATGAATGCCATCTCTGAATTGTCTTTCTTTGTTTTGATAACCTTTTTTGCGCTGACAATTCCTGCCAAGATGTGAGTTTTATTGACGTCATCGTTGTTTATATCTCCTATCTTTTTTGTACTTTTTTTATTTATTAAGCTCTGAAATTTGAGCAAAGGATTTTTGGTTATTAAAAAACCGATCACATCTTTCTCCATCTGTAAAATTTCGTCTTCGCTAAAATCCTCGACGGCTGAAAAATTATCTGTCAGTTTAGAAGAGGAATTATCCTGGCCAAAAAGGCTGAACTGCCCCTTTTCCGCTTCATATTTTGCCTCGGATATATCTTTAACAATATTTGGATAATTGCCAAGCAGAGTAGCTCTGTTTGCGAACTGTTTAAATGCGCCAGCTTTGATCAGACTCTCAACGGTCTTTTTATTGACCCTGCGCAGATCCACTCTATAAAGAAAGTCTTTAAAGCTCTTAAATTTATCATCTTGTCTGGCTGACAAGATAGCTTCAATAGCTGCTACACCGACATTTTTTATAGCCGACAGGCCGAAGCGAATCGAGTTTGCCTCGATGCTAAAACTTTGTTTTGATTTATTTATGTCCGGCGGAAGCACAGATATTTCCATCCTTCTACATTCTTCTATTGCCTGGGCCATCTTTATTTCCCTTTGCGGGCCGGCCATACCTTGCAGTTCTGCTGAAAGAAGCGCCGTCATGAACTCAACCGGAAAGTTAGCTTTCATATAAGCTGTCCAATAAGCAATCAGTCCATAAGAAGCAGAGTGCGCTTTATTAAATCCGTATGCCGCAAATTTTTCGATGAAATTGAAGATTTTTTCAGCCAGGTTCTTTCGATAGCCTTTTTTTATACAACCTTCGATAAATTTTTCTTTTTCTTTCTTCATCAGTTCCTTTTTCTTCTTTCCCATCGCCATTCTTAGATTGTCCGCCTCGATCATACTATAATTAGCCATTTTGTTGGCTATTTCCATTACCTGTTCCTGATAGACTAAAATGCCATAAGTTTCTTCTAAAATTGATTTCAGATCGGGGTGCAGGTACTTTATCAATTTAGGATTTTTCTTGTTTTCCAAAAATAAGGGAATCAGATCCATTGGGCCCGGCCGGTACAGGGCGACCATCGCCGCTATATCCGTCATTTTTGTCGGCTTGAGATCCTTAGCCAACCTCCTCATGCCGGCAGACTCTAGCTGAAAAACACCCACTGTCTCACCTCGTCCAACCAACTCATAAGTTTTTTTGTCGTCGAGCGGTACTTGATGAATGTCAATTTTTTTGCTTGCTGATTGTTGTAAATACTCTATTGCTTTCTCAAGAATAGTAAGATTACGCAAACCTAATAAATCAACCTTTAAAAGTCCTACAGCCTTATTTCCAGATACTGCGTTCAGATCAAGACAGTACATGTCATACTGCGTTATCACCCTACCTCCCTTAGCCTCTCTTTGTAGCGGAACATACTCTGTCAACTCCTTATCGGCGATCACAACGCCGGCGGCGTGTACCGACGCATGTCTTGCTAGACCCTCAACTTTCCTGGCTACGTCTAAAACTTTTTTGGTTTCTTCTTCCGATTGATAAGCAAACTTAAGGCTGGCTGATTCTTCTAAAGCCTGTGATATAGTCATCGGAAATCCCTGTTTTCCGTGCGGGATCATCTTAGCCAGCCTGTCACCTTGGGCGTATGACATCCCCAATGCTCGGACAACATCTCTGACAGCCAATCTTGCCTCCATAGTTCCAAATGTGATAATTTGAGCTACCTTCTCCTCTCCATATTTCTCTGTCACATATCGTAAGACTTCATCGCGCCTGCTATCGGCGAAGTCTATATCAAAATCGGGCGGAGTCGGTCTGTCAGGATTCAGGAATCGTCCAAAGGGTAGATTGTATTCGATCGGATTTACATCAGTGATTCCCAGCACATAAGCAACCAAAGACCCAGCCACCGAACCTCTTCCCGGTCCTACCGCGATGCCGCTTTTTTTTGCCCAGTTCACCAAATCCTGGACTATCAAAAAATTTGTCGTATATCCCTTGTCAAGTATAATCTTAAGTTCATAATTGAGCCTTTGTTTCACTAGTTCCTGGTCTTCTTTTTCCATCCGATTTATTTTTGAATAAACAAGATCTTTTAAATACTGATCCACAGGTTTTTTATCCGGGGTAGTAAAATTTGGCAGTATCCATTTTCCGTAGGGTATTTCGACATTGCATTGTTCGGCAATTTTCAATGTATTTTCAACTGCTTCTGGTAAATCGATGAAGCTACCTTTCATTTCCTGCGGCGATTTAAAATAAAAGTCAGGCGTTTCCAACATCGATAATGGTCTATCTTTTTCGATTATTGTTCTTAAAGTTTGTATGCAAAGAACTATTTCTTGAGCATAGGCGTCCTCAACCTCAAGATAATGCACATCGTTTGTTGCAACCAGCGGCAGGCCGAACTTTCTCGATAGTTTTATCAGCTCTTTGTTTACTCTGTCTAGCGCCTCCATTTTTGGGTGGCGCTGCAATTCCAGGTAAAAATTATTAGAAAATATACTGGAGTAGCGGTCTAATACTTTTTCAGCCTGGCTAAACTGGTTATCAAGAAGTAGTGAAGGAATTTCTCCGCTAAGACAGCCCGAAAGAGCAATGATTCCTCCGGCATATTTTTCCAGCAATTCAAAATCAACTCTTGGTTTATAATAAAATCCTTCGAGATTAGCTTTAGTTACCAATTTGAGCAAATTTTTATAGCCCGTAAGATCTTTGGCAAGCAAAACTAAATGGTGTTGATCTTTGTCAACAGCCGTCTCTTTTTCAAATCTGCTTTTTTTTGCTTTATAAACTTCTACGCCAATGATCGGTTTTATTCCCATCTCTTTTGCCTTGATAAAAAACTTAAATGCTCCGTAGAGAGCTCCATGATCTGTTATGGCCAGGGCAGGCATTTTGAATTCCTTTGCTTTAGCCAATAGATCATCAATACGGCACATTCCGTCTAACAGCGAATACTCTGTATGTGTATGCAGATGGACAAAAGACATAGCCAAAAATTTCTAATTTCTAATATCTAACAGTGCTTAGGCTATTATTTTTCGAGCGAGGCGCTGATAAGCGCTGAGTCGAGAAACACCATTTGATAATGATATTGTTCTCGACAAGCTCGAACAATATAAAACTGCGTAAGTGCTGATCTAATTTCTAATTAATTGGAAATAGCGAAATGAAATTTTGATTAGATCAATTAGAAATTAGGTTAATTTATTAATAAGTTTTTTCTTCACTAAAGTAGGATCCGCTTTCCCCTTCATCTCCTTCATCACCTGTCCGACCAAAAACATAATCGCATTCTCTTTCCCTTTCTTGTAATCCTCGACGGCTTTCTTGTTTATTTCGATTAAACGTTTAATCGAAATATCCAATGCTTTTTCATTGATTTCTTTTGGAACCATTAATTCAATAGCCCTTTTCATAAACTCATCAACAGATAAATCCGTCGATATTTTTTTATTGATGATCAAATTTGCAATTAACTGTTTGAAATTTGGAAATTGCGATTTGTAAGCTTGTTTAGAAATTGGAAATTGGAAATTGGAAATTACATGCTCGAAGTAAGCGGCAAGTTTCTTATCTCTGGTTAATACAAAAGCATCCTGATATCTTAATCCAAACTCCGTGAGATATCGATTTCTTTTGTCGTCTGGCAATTCCGGAATATGAATGCTATCTATATATTTTTTTGAAAAGGTTAAGGGTGGAATATCGGGTTCAGGAAAATAGCGGTAGTCCTGCGCTTCTTCTTTTGTCCGCTGGCCATATGTCTTTCCCGTTTTTTCGTCAAATCCTCTCGTTTCTTGTATGGGTGTCTGTCCCTTTTCTAATAATTCTGTCTGTCTTTCGATTTCATGCTCTATGGCTAACTTTACAAATCTGAATGAATTGATATTCTTCACTTCTACTTTATATTTTGGTAACTTCTCGACTTCACTTCGTTTCGCTCGAAGATTATTATGGTTCGAGCTCGTCGAGAACAATTGGACTGAAATATTCGGCTCTAATCTCATTGAGCCTTTTTCCATATCAGCATCCGACACTCCAAGATAACGAATTATAACTTGAAGCTCCTCAAGAAATCTTTTTACATCATCGGAACTATTGAAATCCGGTTCTGTCACTATTTCAACCAGTGGTACTCCGGATCGATTGAAGTCAACGAGGGTATCTTCACCAACATGCAACAGTTTCCCTGTATCTTCTTCTAAGTGAACCCGCCGAATACGCGCCCGTACACCCGTCGGGTGTCCAGCCTCGAATTTTGTAATTTTTAACCAACCATTGTTTGCTATAGGTTCATCGTATTGTGAGATTTGGTATCCTTTAGGAAGATCTGGATAAAAATAGTGTTTTCTGTCAAACTTTGAAACTTTGCTGATTTTGCAATTAAGCGCTTTACCGATTAAAATTGTCCACTCCACTGCCTTTCTGTTTGGCCTCGGTAAAGCACCTGGAAGTCCCAGACACACCGGACAGGTTTGGCTATTTGGCTTTTTTCCAAAAAAGCTAGCCGGACAACCGCAAAACATCTTGCTTTTTGTCTTAAGTTCTACATGGACTTCTAAACCGATTATTGGTATATACTTCATAGATGTAATTTGGGTTTCTCTAAATACCATTTAGTTTCTTGCTCATAGGCATAACCAATTCTGTACAACAAGTCTTCCCTAAAATTTGGTCCCATTATCTGCATACCAACAGGCAATTTCCCCGAAGCAAAGCCAACCGGAACCGATAAACTGGGATTTCCTGTTAGATTAGCAGTTACTGTAAAAACATCTCCGAGATACATTTGTAAAGGATCTATCGATCTTTCTTCAAATTTAAATGGGGGAAAAGGCCAGACGGGGCATGCGACTACATCAACTTTTCTGTAGGCTTCAATGAAATCAGAGATTATAAGAGTTCTCCCTTTTAAAGCCTGACGATAATATTTGCTAGCATAACCTGCTGAAAGCGAGTGTGTTCCGATCATGATTCTTCTTTTTGCTTCATCGCCAAACATTTTTCTTTCCTGTCCGTATCTTATACCATCGTATCTTCCTAAATTAGAAGATATCTCTGACGAACATATCACCGAATAAACTGGGTAAGTGTATTTGGTGTGCGGTAAAGAAATATTAATAAGACTAACTCCCATTTTCTCAAGAGTCTTCAAGGTTTTTACACATAAATCTCTAACTTGCTTATTGACTCCTTCGGTAAAGTACTCTTTTGGTACACCTATTTTTATGCCCTTTATTTTTCCGTCCAGTTCCCGTTCATATGAAGTAACCGGATATTTACCAGAAGTCGCATCCATTGGGTCGAATCCTGCGGTTACGCTTAAGACTTTAGCGTTATCCCAGACCGTTTTTGTTAAATGCCCAATCGTATCAAGCGTAGACCCCATAGCGATTATCCCATATCTCGAGACTCTTCCATACGTAGGTTTTATTCCAACCACATTACAGTTTGCAGCCGGTTGTCTGATAGATCCGCCTGTATCAGTACCTGTTCCAACCAAACACATATCTGCGGTAACAGCTGCTCCAGCTCCGCTTGACGAACCTCCCGGTACTCTCGAGTAGTCCCAAGGATTTAAAGTATTACCATAATCCGAATGCTCTCCAGAAGAACCATGTCCCCAGGCATCCATATTGAGTTTTCCCATAATTACTGCACCGGCTTTCTTTAATCTCGATGTGGATGTCGCGTCATATTGGGGTATGTAATTATCCAGAACTTTTGATGTTGCAGTTGTTCGCAATCCTTTCGTTAACCAATTATCCTTTAAGGCAATTGGAATTCCAAGAAGCGGTTTACTAACTCCTCTTGAAAGAAGTCTGTCTACCTCTTTTGCTTGAGTAAGAGCGTTCTCTCGATTAACTGTAACAAAAGCATTGATTTTTGGATTGTATTTTTTGATCCTCAAAAGATAAGCTTTAATTAATTCAACACAAGAGAACTTTTTAGCAAAGAGGCCTTTTAGAGTATCTTTAAGGTCAAGTGATGTGGGATCCATATTTAACTTTGGTCAAAAATTGCTTTTATTCTAAAATATCCGCTTTTCTTTGCAGAAGCGTTGCTAAGAGACTCATCTTGGGTAAGCATATTTGATGTATCGATTTCATCTTCTCTAAATACGTTGACGTTTCCGAAAGGATGACTCGTTTCTTTTACTTTTTCTGCCTTCATTAATCCAATCTGATCAATATAATCAAATATATTGATAAGCTGTTTTTCTAATTTCTTAACTTCGTTTACTCTCAAAACAAGTCGGGCAAGATACGCAATACGTTTTACTTCGTTTCTCGAGAGTGTCTTTTTATTCTTCATGGAGAAATTATACAGAATTTTTCTCAAAAACTAAGACCAAAGGCGTCTGTTCATCAGACTGTCCCATCGGATTATCGGAAAAGATTTTTTCTATAAGTTTATTATCCAGTTTTGTCGAATTACCCAATATCCTTTGTCCCAAATCATTAGCATCAATTATCACCACTCCCAAAAAATTTGCAATTTGGAATTTAAAATTTGAGATTTGTTTGTTTCTTGTATCTTGGAAGTTGGAATTTATTACATGATGTAACTCTTTAGCAACTTGTTGCGGATTTTTCGGCCCTAATTTTGCTGATAAATTTGATGGATATAGCGAATATTCTGTCGGCCCGTCTATCGAAGCTAAGTCACGACCGGCTATACGATAGAACATCCCCTTGGCTCCAAGAAATTGGAAAAACTTGCCGATAATAGCAGCAAGTGTGATACGAATTATCCCTTTTTCATTTATTGCCAACTGCATGGTCCATGGGCTGCCCAAACCACTCCCATACGGAGTCTTTTTGACAAACTTTGCCAAAAGATTTGCCCAAAAACCCGTTTTTATATCCCAGATAAAGTACGATCTTCCCTGCGCAATCGCCACTATTTTCTCCGAAATAACAACAAAGAATTTTTTATTGGTAAGAGACTTAAATTTCTTATCATGTATCAATGTATCGATACATCGATACACCCTATCTATAATTTTCTTATTAAGATCGTCTCCTTTTTTAAATAATTCTGTCTTTATCGGAAATCTTAAATAGGTTTTATTATTGACTTTTATCTCCGGTTTCTTTCCTGCATTTGGCTCAAACTCGTTAACCCGCGAACTCGTTAACTTTTTAACTGGTTTGTCCATAAATACTCTCATCCACATCTCCACGTTCAACAAGCGCCAAAA
>CAYJQQ010000014.1:0-7512 GCA_964372285.1 uncultured Gammaproteobacteria bacterium
TTTCCCAAAAGCTAATTTTATTGAAAAAGCCGAAGTGGTGAAACCCGGATTTATTAATTTTTGGATAAATACCAAATACCTTCTCGACTTCGCTCGAAAAATAACCAAGGACATATTTGATTTTCCACATTATCATCTGGGAAAAAATAAAAAATTAATGATCGAGTTTGCCCACCCCAATACTCATAAGCTTTTTCACATCGGCCATCTACGCAACATATCAATAGGTGAATCATTGGTGCGAATATTTGAAGCTGTTGGCAACAAAGTAATCCGTTCTAATTATCAAGGTGATATTGGTCTTCATATCGCAAAATGCATTTGGGCTTTCAAATACAAAGCAACTGAAAAAGAATTGAATGATATAAGAAAAAAATCGCTACATGATAAAATGGCTTTTCTGGGTAAAGCTTATTCTAAAGGTCAAGTCGCTTTCGATGAAGATGAAAAAGCAAAAAAACAGATTGTAGATATCAATGGGATGATCTATAAAGAACAGGAAGATGTATTACCAATATATCACGAAACCAGAAAATGGAGTTTTGATTATTTTGACCAAATCTACAAACGGGTTTATACAAAATTTGATAGATTATATCCTGAAAGTGAATTTGCCCAAAGAGGAATTGAAATATGTAAGACTGCTGAAAAAAAAGGAATTTTAAAAAAAAGCGAAGGGGCTTTAGTTTTTGTAGGAAAACCTTATGGACTTGATACAAGAGTGTTTGTCAATAGTTTGGGTTATCCAACTTATGAAGGTAAAGAACTTGCTTTAGCAGAAAAAGAATTTTCCGAATTTGGACAACTTGATAAATGTATTCATGTGGTGACTCCAGAGCAAACAAGCTTCTTCAAGGTTACTTTCAAAGTCGAAGAATTGTTAAATGAAAAAAAATTTAAAGGTAAACAGCATCATCTTGCTTACGAGTGGGTAAAACTCAAAGAAGGCAAAATGTCATCGCGAATGGGAAATGTAATTGAGGCCGGTTGGCTGATCGATAAGGCTAAGCAAAAAATTTTAAAAAAATTTAAATGCGATGAAAAAACAGCAGAAATTATTGCTATTGCCGCAGTAAAATATTCATTCCTTAAAAATAATGTCTTCGCTCAAATAGCCTTTGACCTAAATGAATCTGTCTCTCTTGAAGGAAATTCTGGACCTTATCTTTTGTACACGTTTGTCCGCACTCAAAGCGTTCTCACAAAAGCCGGCGCATTAAACTTTGATATCAATATTTCGATTAAACACTTAATCGAAAAGGAAGAGAAAAGTTTATTGAAAACAATAAATTTATATCTTGAAATCGTGGCTGAAGCGGCTAAAAATCTATCGCCGAATCTTATAGCAAATTATCTCTATGATCTTGCACAAAAATATAACCTTTTTTATCAAAAACACAAAATCTTAGAATCTGATAAAAATACGAGAAATTTTAGACTATTGTTGACAAAAGCGACGGGACAAGTGATTAAAAATGGATTATATCTTTTGGGGATTAAGACTGTTGAAAAGATGTAAGTAAATTGACCTAATTTCTAATTAACCTAATTGTTCTAAATAATTTCCAACTCCCAATTTCCAATTTTTACATTTAGTCATTAGGATTTTTATTAGAAATTAGTTATTAGAAATTAGAAATTTTTAAGATGGCTTTTTTTATCTGTTCACAATGCGGCTATGGATCTGCTTCTTGGCTTGGACGCTGTCCTAACTGTAATGAGTTTAACACTTTGAAAGAGGCTCCCTCCTATATTTCTGAATCAGGAGGTGAAACAAAGAAAGAAGATATAAAAAAACTCACAATCACTCCTTTCAAAAAAATTCAATCTCTAAAAAAAGAAAGGCGGAAAACCGAAATATTTGAATTCGATCGAGTCTTAGGCGGCGGCATTATTCCGGGTGAAGTCATACTCCTTACCGGTGAACCGGGAGTTGGTAAATCGACTCTCCTTCTCCAAGCCCTTTCTAAATTAAATGCTCTTTATATTTCAGGAGAGGAATCGGCAGAACAGGTTAAAGAACGCGCAATCAGATTAAAAGTAAGTCTCACCAATTTTCTTTTTTCCGAAAATCTGCAGGTCGAAGGAATTATAGAAGGTCTAAAAGATTTGGAGAATAAAATAGACGTAATTGTTATTGATTCAATCCAAACTGTATACTCAATAACCATCCAAGGCACGCCAGGCAGCATATCTCAACTTAAAGAAAGCGCCATGAAACTAATAACAGCTGCCAAAAAACTTAAGCTCGCAATGGTCATCGTAGGACACATTACTAAAGGCGGCGAGATCGCAGGACCAAAAAGCCTTGAACACATGGTAGACTGCGTCTTAAGTTTTGAAGGGGAAAGAATATCCAATTTTAGGGTTCTTCGCGCAAGTAAAAATCGTTTTGGTCCAACTGACGAAATCGGTATATTCGAAATGAAACAGAAAGGACTAACCGAAGTTACCAACCCCTTAGTTTTTATAGATAATAAAGAAGAAGAGGTTGGAAAAGCTGTGATCGGTGTTTTGGAAGGAAAGAGAGCGCTATATTTTGAGATCCAAGCTCTGGCGGTTCCAACCATTCTCGCCATCCCTAGACGGGTAGTCAAAGGGCTTGACTATAACAAAGTTCTTCTTCTATTGGCGGTGGTCAGAAAATATCTAAACCATCCCTTAGATAAATTTGATATCTATGTAAATGTCATAGGGGGAGTAAACATCAAATCGACAGCCTCTGATCTAGGACTGATTGTTTCGCTTCTTTCTTCTTTAAAAAATAAACCTCTACCGAAAAAGTCTCTATTTGTTGGTGAAGTAGGGTTACTCGGAGAGGTAAGAAAAGTTTATTTTGAAGAGAAAATTCTGATTGAAGCAAAAAGGCTGGGATTTAAAAATATCTGTTCATCAATAAACCTACCTCATATTAAAATGCTGAAAAATATTCTTTAGTTGGTTCTTTCGTAAATTTTTTTATAGACAGTTTTTCTCCCGTTTGCGCCAACCACCTCAATTACCAGTTCATTTTTTCCCTTATGCAGAGGGAAATCAAACTCAAATAGACCTTCCTTGTTTTGGTAAATCCGGCCCCCAAAAATTGTCACTGCAGCATCTTTTTCTGTTTTTGCCAATATTTTTATCCTGTCTTTTTTCTCAAATTTGTCAACTTTAGGAAAAACAATTGTTATTTTTGGCGGAGTAAAATAGAGTTTAAGCTGATAGCTAAAATAGCCAAAAAAAAGAATAAATATAAAAAATAATATCGCTAGGACAATTTTTCGTGTTTCTGGAGTAAAGTGATTACTGGCCAACTTTCTTTTAAATTTGATCGCCTCCTGTCTTTCGTAATCTCTTCTAAAAAAAGCCATGATCGCACTTGAATCTAAACCTAAAAATAAAGAGTAGTTCTTAATTATTCCCGATATATAAACTTTTGACGAAAAGATACTCCATTCATTATCCTCTATTGCCCGTAAAATCTTTTGTCTTACTTTTATGGATTTTTCTACATCAGCAAGATTGATGTTAAGTTTCTCTCTTTGTTTTTTAAGTATCTCGCCAACAGAAAGCATTCTTCATGTAACATGGAACACGAAACATGTAACATATTTTTTAATGTCACATGTTACATGTTGTATGTTTCATGCTTTTACTCTCTCAACATAATCACCTGTCTCTGGGTTTACTACTACAATATCTTCGGCTTTGACAAATAGCGGGACTTGGATTATTACTCCCGTTTCAAGTTTGGCAGGTTTTTTTGCACCCGTAACAGTATCACCTTTGATCGCTTCTTCTGTTTCAACGACTTTTAATCTAACACTCAATGGAGGTTTGATTGTAAGCGGCTTTTCTTGATAATGATAAACAAAATATTTTTTTCCCTCTTGTAAAAAATCAGAGACTCCTCCAACTACGTTAATTGGCACAGTATATTGCTGATATGTTCTCTCATTCATAAAATGTAGATTCTCAAGATCTTTATAAAGATACTGCATTTCGATGCTCTCGACGTCAACTGTCTCTATTTGCTCGTTGGATTTAAAAGTATAATCGATATTTTTTACCGATAAGAGATTTTTAATTCTCGTTTTCATGAGAGCCGATCCCTTGCCGGGTGAATAAAATTCAGCTTTCTGCACCTGCCAGATTTCGTTCTGATAACGGATAAAGTCGCCTTTTTTTAGGTTTCCAGCATTTATTTTCATAATTCTAGATTGTAGAGACGTCTCGACGAGACGTCTCTACGTTGATTAATTTCAATTGGTTAATTGATTTAACATCTGCAAATATCATCGCCAACCTCTCAAACCCTATACCTGCTCCAGTGCAATCAGGAAGACCATATTTTAACGCCTCGATAAACCCCTTGTCAATCGAATGCTTTATTTTTTTCTCTTTTTTCCTTTTTAGATTTTCCTTTTTAAATCTTTCATTTTGTTCTTGCCAATCGTCCAACTCTTCACAAAATCCGCCTATCTCAATCCCATCAATATAGAATTCGACACGTTTTGCCGTCTTGCCGTCTTTACTTAACTTTGCCAGCGAGGACATCTCTTTAGGATAATCATAAAGTAAGGTCGGTCTCCCGTTTTTGCCAAGTCTTGGTTCGATTTCTTGAGAAATGATTTGAGAAAATACATCTTGGTAAGTAAACCCTTTTACTTTGTATCCTTTTTCTTCTGCTCTTTTCATAAATAATGGATTATCAAATAATTCTTTTACTGAAATATGGGCAAACTTTTCAAATGCTTCAGCCACAGTAAATTTCTCCCACTTTTCAAATGATATTTTTTTTCCTTGATAAACGATTTGATAATTTTTTGTAGAGACGTCCCGACGGGACGTCTCTACAGTTATAAACCTCATCATCTCTAAAATTTCATCTGCAAGTTGTAGATAGTTAAATCCTACTCGGTAATACTCCAACATCGTGTATTCTGCTAGATGGTAATCCGAGTTAGGTTCACTATTTCTAAAAGCTTTTCCCAGATAGTAACAATCTCCAACCCCATTGGCTAAAAGTCTTTTAAGAAATAGTTCAGGCGATGGCGTCAAATAAAGTTTTTCTCGCTTGTCAAAATATCTAAATTCCGTCTCGAAGACTTCCAGATAAGATTCCGGGATTAAAGCCGGAGATAATACCGGTAAATCCAACTTCAAATATCCCTTTTTCCGCATGAACTCATGCACAGCCTGTTCAACTTGCTGATAGATTTTATAGTTCTTCAAATTCTCAATCTTTGTTTTTATTTTCATTTTATATTCACCATGTCATTCCTGACCTGATCAGGCCATAGCCCCCTTAGGGAAATTCAGGACTAAATAGATTCCTGCTTCGGCAGGAATGACACTTTTACACTTGTCATTCCGTGCTTGACACGGAATCTATATAATTTACTCAATACTGGATTCCCGCTGGAGTTCACCCCGTACTTTGATACGGGGCGGGAATGATAATTCTATAATTCATAATACAAATCTTTCCATTCAGGATTTTTCTTCTCGATAAGTTGAATTTTCCAACTTCTTTTCCATTTTTTAAGCCGCTTTTCTCTTATTATTGCGTCATTAATATCAGTAAGAACCTCATAATATACAAGATTATGGACTTGATATTTTTTAGTAAACCCTTCTATTAATCATTTTTGTGTTGATAAACTCTAGTTTTTAAATCATTACTAATCCCAACATATAGAGTCCCATTTCTCTTACTCGCTAAGATATAAATAAAATAATTTTTGTTCACCCGTTTGTCATTCCGCACCCCCATTTTCATGTGGGCAAGCTTAATGCGGAATCTATTCAATTTATTTAATTATCTGGATTCCTGCTTTCGCAGGAATGACAAGAATATTCTCTCATTTCCTCCGCCCCTTGACAAGAAGAAGAAGAAAATACGTTCATGACAAAAGGCAGAAGTAGTGCATAATGAAATCTGGAAAGTAACAGATGGAAATTTATCAGGTCCCGTAAACGATATTTCAGAAAATCCAAAAAATAAGACAATTTAAAGCTCTTCTTTTAATTCCTCTAATAATTTTCTCCCTTTTGAAGAAACTCGGTCAGGGACTTTAACTTTGTATATGACATATTGATCCCCTTTTCTGGAAGAATTTGGATAGGGGATACCTTGACCCCGGAGTCTGACAGTTGTCCCTGACTGTGAACCGCTCCTTACCTTCAACTGCACTTGTCCATTTATTGTTGGAATTTCAACTGTTCCGCCCAACACGGCCAAAGGGTAAGAGATCTCTTTTTCGAAATAAACATCCTGCCCTTCCCGTTTAAAATAGGGATGAGGTTGTACAGAAACTTGAACGTCAAAATCAGAAAATCTAATGCGCATACCGTCATCTACTCCTGCCGGAATCTTGATCGTTTTTCTATCGCCTTTTATCACCGTATGTTTTTCCACTCCATGGACAGCTTCATCAAAGGTTAACTCCATCTCGTAGACTTCCCGTCTCATTCTTCGACCGCCTCTTGAAAATGGCGACTGGAAGCCAAAAAATTGTTCAAAAATCTCAAAAGGGTCAGAGAACCCTCCGAAATCAATCCCTTCAAACGGATTATCTCCAGAACTGCTATATGTATAAGTAAATGGTCCTTGTCTATAAGTATGTCCTTGAGGACCAGCTCCCGGAAAACCTCCTTTTTCAAAAGCCTCTGGGCCATACTGATCATAGAGCTCTTTTTTTTTGGGATCCGATAACACTTCAAATGCTTTATTTATTTCTTTGAATTTTTCGTTTGCTTCTGAAGATTTATTTCTGTCAGGATGCCACTTGAGAGCCTGTTTTCTATAGGCAGCTTTTAGCTCCGCATCTGAGGCATTTTTTGAAACGCCAAGGATTTCATAATAATCTGTCATGTATTACAATTGTCATTCCGCACCCCCATTTTCATGTGGGCAAGCTTGATGCGGAATCTATTAGATTTAATCAATTAACTGGATTCCCGCTTTCGCGGGAATGACTAAGAAATGAAAATTACCTCACTACTTCTCCTTCCTCCACGTCTTTCTTTCCCTTTTTATCTTCCTCCTTTTTTTCTTCAGAAGGAGGACTTGTTTTTTGTTGTCCTTGTTGACCGTACATTGCTTGGCCTACTTTTGTTAAAGAGTCAGACAAGTCTTTCGTTTTCTCCTCTAAATCTTCCTTTGTGCCTTTATCAAGTGCGTCTTTTAGCGCCTTTATTTTCTTCTCAACCTCTTCCTTTACGTCTTTTGGCGCTTTATCACCTGCATCTTTAAGTGATTTCTCGGCAACATAGATCATATTATCGGCTTTATTTCTTGCTTCGATCTTGTCTTTCTCTTTTTTATCTTCTTCAGAATGTTTGTCTGCCTCTTCTCTCATTTTCTCCACCTCGTCTTTAGAAAGGCCGGTTGATCCGGTTATCTTTATAGCCTGGGATTTACCAGTTGCTTTATCTTTTGCCGTAACCGTCAAAATTCCATTTGCGTCTATGTCAAATGTCACCTCGATCTGGGGGACTCCGCGTGGCGCAGGTGGAATCCCATCA
>CAYJQQ010000014.1:7522-12876 GCA_964372285.1 uncultured Gammaproteobacteria bacterium
TGACTTATTATCTTTCGCCAATGGCCTTTCTCCCTGCAAGGTATGCACTTCTACTTGTGTCTGATTATCTGCAGCAGTGGAGAAAATTTCAGACTTAGCTGTGGGAACAGTGGTGTTTCTCTGAATCAATGGTGTCATCACTCCTCCTAATGTTTCGACCCCAAGGGTCAAAGGTGTGACATCCAAAAGAACTACATCTTTTGTTTCACCCGTTAGCACTCCTGCCTGGATCGCTGCTCCAACGGCTACAACCTCATCAGGATTGACAGACCTATTGGGGTCTTTTCCAAAAAATTGTTTCACCGTGTCGATTACTTTTGGCATCCTTGTCATTCCACCAACCAAAACCACCTCGTCAACTTTTGAGACCTCAACTTTTGCATCCTTGAGACAAGTCTTTACCGGTCCTAAAGTCTTTTCAATTAGGTACCCGATGAGAGACTCTAATTTCGCTCTGGTTAATTTCATCACCAAATGTAAAGGTTGCCCATCTCGGACAGTAACAAAAGGCAGATTGATTTCCGATTCCAAAGACGTTGATAGTTCGATTTTTGCTTTTTCTGCAGCGTCTCTTAACCGCTGTAAAGCTTGTGCATCTTTTCTTAAATCGATGTTATTTTCTTTTTTAAATTCATCGGCAATGTAGTCTAAAATAACTTTATCAAAATCATCTCCCCCCAAATGAGTATCGCCGTTGGTTGCTTTCACCTGAAATACGCCTTCGCCAAGTTCGAGAACTGTGATATCAAATGTCCCTCCACCCAGATCATACACGGCAATAGTATGTGCATGTTTTTTATCAAGACCGTAGGCAAGAGCCGCCGCAGTTGGTTCGTTTAAAATCCGCACCACCTCAAGTCCGGCAATTTCTCCGGCTTGCTTGGTCGCCTGTCTTTGCGAATCATCAAAATAGGCCGGCACAGTTATCACAGCTTTCTCGACTTTTCCGCCTAGATAAGCTTCCGCATCAGTTTTGATTTTTTGCAAGACCATTGCAGAGATCTCTTGTGGAGTAAAATTCTTGCCTTCAACTTCCACGACGGCTTTTCCTTCTTTTCCTTCTTTAATCGTGTAAGGCAGCCACTTTTTGTCGAACTGAACAGATTCATCCTCGTAATGCCGTCCCATCAACCTTTTTATTGAGAAAATTGTTCGTTTTGGATTTATTATCATCTGACGCTTAGCAACATCTCCAACAATTCTTTTGACTGGATCTACTACAGACGGAATTACGTTTCTCCCTTCTTGTGAATGAATAATTTTTGGCTTTCCAGCCTCCATCACAGCAACAGCCGAATTGGTTGTTCCAAGATCAATACCGATAATTTTTGCCATATTAATTAAAAATTAACTTATAAAAATTTTTAATAAATTCCAAATTACAACTCACAAGTTTTCCAATAAGTTTAATTTCGATAATTGAAATTTATAATTTGTTTGTATCTTGTTGATTGGAATTTGTGATTTTCTTTGAAACTTTTACTTGTGCTACTCTTAAAACTCTTCCATTATACCTATAACCTTTTCTCAAAACTTCTTTAACAATATTATCCTCTTTCCCCTCTATGACTTCAATAGCTTCGGCAAAATGAGGATCAAAAGGTTTGTCAATCATTTGAGTTTCTTCGAGTCCTAGCTCGGATAATATATTGTAAAATTTATCCTTAATCATTTTAAGCCCTTGATCTTTAACAAAAATTTCTGCTTTTTCTAAATGATCCAAAAAAGGCAAAAGTTTTAAGACAAAATTTGCCGTTAATTCCTCGCTTTGTTGTCTTTTTTCTTCGATAACCCTTCTCTCATAATTTTGATAATCTGCAAGTGCTCTCAAATATTTATTCTTAAACTCATCTCGTTCTTTTCTAACAATTTCTAATTCTTCGCTTAATTTCTTAATGTTTAATTTTTCTTGTTTTGTATTCTTCTTATTTTTTTGATTATCCATTTATCTAGCTTCTAACTTCTATCTTCTAGTTTACAGTCCTTGTTCTTTAATAATCTCTCCAATAAGTTGAGAAATATATTTGATTTGAGGACTAATTTCATCATAATACATTCGTTTCGGCCCGACAACCCCTATGATTCCTTTTATTTTCTTGCCTTCAAATTCGCCAAATATGCAACCGCAAGACTCAAGCATGGGATCTTTAAAATCTTCTTCTCCCAAAAGATATAAAATGTCTTCTTCAAATTTATAGAATCTGTCAAGTATTCTCTCCCAATAGTTCACCTCATCCAGTAATACAAAGAAGTTCTTAGATAGATCTGTGTCAACAAATTCCGGCTTGTTCAATAGATTTGCCACACCAGAATAATAGACGTCGCCTGAATTTGTTGCCGATAAAGAAAGCAGTCCTGTCTTTTGAGCTAATACTTTTGTTGATTGCTGTAATAATCGATGTGACTCGCTTCGTTCATCCCAAATGCTATTTTTGTAAGTCACCTCATCGGTTGTCGACAAATCTTTTTTTTTCATCAGGTGTTTTATATAAAATCGAAAGCCTTTAGCAGAGGGGATTCTTCCCGAAGAGAAATGAGTCTTCTTGAGATAGCCCCTTTTAGCAAGCTCAACCATCTCATTTCGAACTGTAGCAGGAGAGACGCCGAGTTTAAATTTCTTTTCCAAAATTTCAGATCCGACCGGTTCACCGGACTCTGTATACTCTTGAATAATTGACTTTAAAATATCTACCTGTCTAGGAGTTAAATCATCCATAACTTGTGGTGAGCGATCCCGATTTAATCGGGGTCGAACCATTAGCAATCTTACAATAACTCTGCTAATCTGTCAAGTGGTAAAATACATTATGAAGCTCGGCGCGCATCAGTCAATTGCAGGTGGTTATACACAAGCTCTTGAAAGAGTAAAAAATATAGGCGGTAACTGCCTTCAGATATTTTCTACTTCTCCTCGCGGCTGGAATTTTACAAAGATTGACGAAGTGCAAACTCTACAATTTTTAGAGAAAAAGTCTGCTTTAAACATCGACCCGATTTATTTTCACGCTTCCTATCTTATCAACTTAGCTGACAAAGGTCGAATTGGAAGTCTATCTAAACTTTCACTTATTTCAGAATTATCTATTGCTCCAAAACTAAATCTAAAAGGAAGTATTATACACTTGGGTTCTTTTAAGAACACGCAAATACCATCTTGGTCCGATCGACCCAAGACGGTAAATGATAATTTGGAATACAAATATGGAACGTTTGTTAGAAATATTCAAGAAATATTGATTAAAACACCTGAAGAATCATTGTTTATTATCGAAAATGCCGGAAACAGAAAAATTGGAAAAGATCTAAGTGAAATTGCAGAAATAATTAGTCAGGTTAACAATTCAAGAGTTCGGGTCTGTCTTGACACCTGCCACCTTCACTGCGCCGGTTATGATTTGTCTTCCTCTGAAAATCTAGACAGATTTCTTTTAAAGTTTGATAAACTAATTGGTTTAGAAAAACTTGAAGTTATACATGCGAATGACAGCAAAGACCCATTCAATTCAGGCAGAGACCGTCATGAAAATATCGGAGAAGGAACACTTGGTTTGACAACTTTTAAACTTTTGCTCAATCACCCTAAAACAAAACATTTACCTTTTATAATCGAAACCCCCGGCTTTGACAAAAAAGGCCCGGATAAAAAAAATTTGGACATTTTAAAATCTTTAGTCAATATAAATTTATTAATTTCCATACCAACTTGAGTTTAATCTCGTAAGTTACACAGTTACACTACAGCACTATGTAGTGTTGTAGTATTTTTCACACGTGAGAAAAGCTTTTTTTTCAGAAATTTCCCAGCTTAAAGTTAAGAATTATGTTGATAAAAAAATTCTTAACCAGTTCCAAGAAAGATTAAAATCAGGCCTCTTGACTCAAAATCAAAATCCAGCCGATCACTTTTGTTCTTTTTTTGTGCCTTTTAATATCAAATCAAAATCAATCTTCGTCGGGCATCATATCAAAGCAGACCAATGGATGCCACCTGGGGGGCACATTGAAGAAAGAGAAACACCTCTTCAGACTGTTTATCGAGAATTTGTTGAAGAACTTGGGCAAAAACTTACAAAAGAATCGGTCGACCTTTTTGATATAGGAATAACACAAATTGATGATAATAAACGACTTTGTAAAATCCACTACGATTTTTGGTATCTCGTTTTTATAAAAAAAATCGATTTCAAATTCGATAAAGATGAATTCTACGAAACAGCTTGGTTGTCAATCGAAACTGCTATTAAAAAAGCAAAAAGGCGATCAATCATTAACCCTCTCACCGATCTCCAAAATCTTATGTTTAGAGTATAATTAAAACATGCTTACTTTACCACCTCATGTTGTGAACTTCCAAAATACTTTTAAAAAAAATGAGTTGCAAATCTATGTAGTTGGAGGAGCGATACGCGATTTGCTTCTTAGAAAGACAGTAGAAAATTGGGATTTTGCGACTAACGCAACTCCTGATCAAATCCTAAAATTATTCCCAAAAGGGATTTACAACAATAAATACGGAACGGTATTAATACCTGTAGAGACGTCCCGACGGTACGTATCTACAAAGCATACCCAATTTGAAATCACACCTTTCCGTAAAGAAGGGGAGTATAAAGATCTCCGCCACCCAGAAAAAATCGAATGGGCAAAAACTATTGAAGAGGATTTGGCCCGTAGAGATTTTACAATTAACGCGATAGCCAGTGACGGAAAAAAGATCGTCGATCCCTTTTCCGGCCAAAAACACCTCGAGCAAAAACTCATCGTGGCTGTAGGCGATCCTGATAGACGATTTTCCGAAGACGCGCTTCGGCTTATGAGAGCAATACGTTTCGCATCCGAACTTGGATTCTTAATTGAAGACAAAACTCGAAAATCAATTCAAAAAAATGCATCTCTTATAACGAAAATTTCCTGGGAGCGGATACGAGACGAACTTTTCAAAATACTATCTTCTCCAAATCCAGCCGAAGGCATCCTCTTTATGAGAAACACTGGACTTCTTGCATTTATCCTGCCTGAACTTGATATTTGCTTTATCATCCCACAAAAAAGCCCAAAAAGACACCATATCTATGATGTAGGAACCCATCTTGTCATGGCTTTAAAACACTGCCCAGCCAAAGATGTAATAACCCGCCTTGCCACCCTTCTTCATGACATCGGTAAAGCTAAAACCTTCAGACGAGACGATAAAACCGGACTCATCACCTTCTACAACCATGAAGTCGTCGGAGCAACGCTTGTAACAAAGATCAGCGATCGCTTAAAAATATCAAAGAAACAAAAACATAAATTAATTACACTTGTTAAATATCATCAATTTAGCGTTACCGAACTCCAAACAGACAAAGCAG
>CAYJQQ010000015.1:0-12500 GCA_964372285.1 uncultured Gammaproteobacteria bacterium
CAATTACAAAGAAATCATAAAAAAAATAAAGACAGAACATAAAAAAACGGATATCTGGATTCCGCGAAAGGAAAACCAGAAACAGGAAATCACCGCTAAAGAAAAATCAGAAAAACAGCAAAAACTTCTCAATTCTATTCTGGAGGTTTTGCTCAAGCAGGCCAAGTGCGAAGTCCCTGATTTGATCATCGAAGAGGAGCTCAATCGAAGATTGGCCAATCTTCTTACCGACATTCAGAGAATTGGGCTGACAGTTGACACCTATTTAAAATCTAAAAATCTTACGCAAGAAGAGTTAAAGAAAAGATACAGAGACGAGATCGAACAAACCTACAAATTGGAGTTTGTTTTAGGAGAACTAGCAGATAAAGAGAATATTATTGTAGAAAATAAAGACCTTGAAAAGCTCTTTTCCTCCATCAGTGATCTTAAAGAAAGAGATGCTGCAAAAGCCAATTCTTATTTTTACGCTTCAGTCCTGCGCAAACAAAAAACGCTTGATTACCTATTGGCATTATAGTATAATACATGGCGCAATGAGTAATATTTTTGGCTCTAATACAAGCAAAGGAAAGGTATATAAAAACCAAAATAGCGTCGAAACCCTTAAAAATTCAAGGGGTAGTGGAATTTTTGATAAATTTTTCGGCGATTACAGTAAGGATTCCCAAGCCGGCGGCGAGTTTGACTGGTCTACACAGGAAAGAAAGCCGGTTCGCCAGCAAAGACGGGAATTTTCTCTATTCAATTACCAACAGTATTACGAAAGAGAGGTCGTCAGGAAAGAAATAAGACAGCTGACAGAACAGATAAAGAAAGAGTTTGAGTTTATTAAAAAAGCTGACGCATCTCTTATCCAAGAAGTCAAAGACGTGCAAAAACTTACTCTCGAATCGCTGCCGGAAAAACCAGGCATATACCACATCCGTTTTTTCGAAATTGTATTGAGTATCTTGAGATCGTTACGGGCTAAAATAGGCGAGTCTCGCACCTGGCTTCAGGCTATGATTTCCAAAAAAAAGAAAAGAGGGTCGTTGTTTATGGTTCGGTCTAAGAAAAAAGGTACGCTCTACTCATTATCCCAAGAACTTCAATCGGCAAGGTCAATTCAGTAAAAAAATATTATTCTAAAACTCTCAACACGCTGTTTACTGCAAAAGCCCAGCTGCCGTTAGACGAAGGAGTATACTTCTGCATTATTTTGGTTGCTGTAGTAAGTCCTTTATCCAGATAGTCTTTTTTTAAGCCAGCGGCTACGGTCTTAATTGCTTCTTCGTATGATGAAAATCTAATAACAGTATTTCCATAGATACCCCAACCCCAGCAGTTGTGCGAATTGAAGGGAATAGCCCGACAAAGTGTTGATTCCTGCATAGCTATTGCCGGCAACAGTCTATAGTCAAAACCATTCTTATCCGACTCAAATACTATAAGATCGGCATAATTGTAAAGCGGAGAATTGTGCTTCCTAAAAAAAGTCTTTAAATTAGCGGATCTGCCATCGGAAATTTTTACTTCAGTTTTAAAAGAATCAGAAGAAAAAGGAGCATTAGAGAAGTTAAATTGCTTGGCTAAATTATTATCTTCTTCGATTTCTGCCAAAATATTTTTAATCTTAGATTGGTGATTAAGGCTAGCAGTTATGTTGAAAAATAAATAAAAATTCAAAGCAGCTAGACTTAAAAAGGAAAAAAAATAAACTGCAATTTTCTTAGCCATAATTTTACTATAAGAAAAATCAAGCAGTTTGTCAAATCCGATTATGCAGGCGGTTATGATGTTACTTTCTATAGTAGTAGGTTGAAAATGGCTTCCCGTCTATTTTTTTAAAAAGCTTATCTTCCCAGCCGACAATCTTGAAACCGTGCGAGATGACAACAGCCTTATTCTTGAGTTCTTTAGCAAGCTTGGGTAGGATACTTTGTATCAGTTTAGGCATTAGAAATAGATAAACAATGTCTGCCTTGCTTAAGTCTGTATCAAATATATTTTTTAAAGCGAATTCTGTATTGGCAACGAATTTAATTTTGGTTAAGAATTTTGCATACCAGATCAATATTGGATTAACATCTACTCCAAGGGCTTTAACCTTGTACAAAGTTGCCGCTCGCCGAGAAACTCTACCGTCGCCACAGCCAAGCTCGACAAATATCTGACGCGGTTTTAATTCGGCATTTTTTAATATCTTGTCCAGTTCCTTTTTTCTGGTCGGAACGTAGGGCGAGCCTTTGATGCTTGAATAGATAAACGATATGGTAACCAGCGAGAATCCGATTGCAAAAATTAATTCAGCAAATATTGCTATAAAGTATAAAATAATACCGACCATTACTATAGTATAATATAAAAAGCTCCCGTAGCTTAACGGATAGAGTACGTGGCTTCGAACCATGTGGTAGAGGTTCAATTCCTCTCGGGAGCACAACCTAAAATTTAAAATTTAAAAATCTCATAGCCCACTGGGTCTGTAGCTCAACTGGTAGAGCAGTGCCCTCTTAAGGCATTGGTTGAGAGTTCGAGTCTCTCCAGACTCACAAATGGCTGGTAGAGCAGTCCCGATTTAACCGGGATTGGTTGAGAGCAATAATCCGCGAGAGAATCGAAAGATTTGATCCCTAGTGACTCACAAAATTTTTTAGCAAGATTGCTACAACAAATTTCTCCGCCTGAAAAGCGAAATTTTTAATTTGGACAGTCAAGGGATTTTCTAAAACCTGCCTGAAGAGCTTCTTCCTCGCTACAGAACCAACGATTCATGGTGCCAGGTTTTATTGTAAATCTGTCGTAAAAATAAGTTTTATATACTTTCTCATTCTTATCCTAGTGTAGCAAATTAAATAAATACAATTGTAGCTTATAATCCATAGACATTACTTTAATAAGTTAATAGATTAAAGTTATGGCGAGAATTTCGCGCTTTAGATTAAAGGCGGATGTGCTAGAAAAATTATTCACTTTATTTTTTGAGGTTGTAGGTAAAAAACGTAACAAGAATGAATTTCAGAAAATCATTAAAGACCTTCTGTCTCCTGTGGAAAGAGTCATGATAGCAAAAAGGATTGCAATAATCTATCTGCTTTTAAAAGGAATAAACTATATGGTTATCTGTGACGTTTTAAAAGTTTCATCAGCTACTGTATCTCGATACAATCTCCTTTTGGAGAGAAGTGAGGGTCTAGTACCTGCCTTTAAAGGAATAATCGTTAGCGACAAAATTGCTTTATTTCTGGGAGAGTTTTTAGATGCATTGATTCCTCCGGGCACTTATGGAACCAATTGGAAATCGGCTTGGCAAAGAAAATTTGACATCCAAAGGGAAAAAAATCAAGGAATTTGAGTACTGACCCACCTGCAGTTGTTTACCTCTAAAGCAATAACGTATATTTCGTCATTGCGAGGACTCCGACGTACGTCGGAGGACGTGGCAATCTCTTTTATCATTTTGAGATTGCTTCGCTTCAACCTGCCTGCCGGCAGGCAGGAACTCATCGCTCGCAATGACAGAAAGGCCTAAATGGCATTAAGTGCAGGTGGGTCAGATTTGAGCTCTTTTTAAAAATACTTTAATCTATTGATAAATTAACATATTAAAGTTTTTCCTATTAACTTAATCAAGTCTTACGCACTTTATAATCGATTAGACTGTTCTAACGTCATTCTGGCAAGCGAAGCACGAGCGCGTCCAGAATCGTTGTTTAGATTCTGGAGTCGCTCCAACACTCATCGCTCCCCAGAATGACTGCGTAAGTCCTGTTAATGATGTTAAGCGAAAGATTATAGTTTGAGCCGCGATAGACATCGGGATACACTCTGTCGAGAATCCCGATTAAATTGGGATCGTGATCACTCGATGAATAAAGTGCGTAGGATAATTACATAAATCAAATTCGGATTGTTGAATCAGCTTCTTCAACCCCCGGTGTTGATTTGTCATCTATGTAGCCTTTAGCTCGAACATATACTATTCTAAGGAGCAAATAAAAATAAATAAGAAAGTATTAAGGAACCTCTGAAAAACTAGAAAAAACTTTTTTTTACGGAATCAATCTAGGCTTAAATTCTGGATTCCCGCTCCCCGCTTTCGCGAGGACAAGTTTCGCGGGAATGACGAAAACGGCATTTTTCAGACCTTTCTTAACTAAATTATCTCTTCTTTTCTTTGTCGAACAAAGGTGATCCACTCCTCGACAACCTCGAAGATTAATTTAAACGGTGCTTCGATGAGAAAATCAAAGATAAAGATAAAAAAATTCAGACGAGCAATTTCAGTACTGAAAAACTTCCCCAACGATAAAATGGGCATAAAGAAAAAATCTACTACCGGAGTTAAAATAGTTTCTTTTTCCTGCAGGCGATATTCGTTCACTATCTGTTTAATTCTGTAAGAAAAAAATGTTACAACGCTGACAAAAAAGATAAAGATCAACTGGCTGATAAAGTTAAAATTAAGGACGGACAGCAACTCATAAATTAATAACAACGTGATGATAAAGGTAAGTGAATAAAATATGGTAAAACCAAAAATCAGAATTGGTTTTTTAATACGTGGCTTTTTCGGAATATAAGATATCTGCGTCTCAAAAGTTTTATCTGCGTCCACGATATCAATTATTCTCTGAAAGATATTTTTGCTATTTTGTTCTCCAGGAGTTCTAAAAAACAGCACAATAATAGCCATCAGCAGAGGAGGGAAGATGCTGTTAACTGCGATTGCCGATATATTCACATCGTTATAAAAATATAAAGAAGCAGGGTATTCAAGAATAAGCGCCAAGATCATTTTGGTCAAAAAAATATAGATAAAAGCTTTTATCGCCAAATTTTTTAGTCTTGAACTGATCTGCTGATATTTTTGCCGACAGGTATAATCTACCTCGCTCCAGAGCTTTTCCCGAGACTGTAAAATAGACTTGACTTCCCTTGATCTTCTTCTAAAAATTTCAAACAAAATAAGGAAAGGAGGCATTTGCTTTTTGCTGTAGCGCGCAAGATTGTCTACGTAAGGATTAGTTATTATCGATTCGATCTTTTTAAAAACCTCCGGCAATCTTGCTGAAAACTGCTCCAGTTCACTCTCGGTATAATCCTGCAGCCTTTTATAAAAAGTTGCGAAAAGGTGATATCTCTGATAGGCTTTGTCGCTCTTCAGGTAAGATTTTTCAATCGAAGCGAGAAAAAAAGCGTCTCTCTGTTCTTCAGACAATCCTTCCAACTTTATTTTATTTCTTAAAACCTGGAAGATATAAAAAGTAAAGTTCGAACTTCGGGCTGTCGCTTCAGGTTTCAACGTCTCTTCTATCTCGCAGGTGATGAGGTCGATTAGAAACTGATTTAAAAATTGTTGCTCTGACAGATTTCTGCCTATCACAATAAGTTTTTTTAAAAGCATAAACTTATCAATCAATATCTGAAGTTTTAAGACATCTTCTCTGCCAACACTCTCTTCGTCAAAGTAGCGAGCCCACAAAAGTTCGCGAAGCAAATTTTCTCCCTCGTCTAGTCCTTGAGGGTTCAGCGATAACCTCCTTTTTAAAATTCGCTCGATCGCTGCTCGAAGCACAACGTGTTCTTCCCGAAACTCCATCGCATTTCTGATGCGTTCATAGACAAGCGCCATAAAAGAGACGGTCTGTGAGACAGTAAGCTTTGAGAGATCGTCCGGCTTTGGGCGGGGTCTTATCGACTGTAAAGAAGCTATAAGAGCCTGTGTAAATTTGGAAAGAGAGATTGTCTCCTCGCTACTTTTCGGCTTTTTATCCATATTAAAGCAAAGTATATCATTTTTTATCTTGAATTCTCTAATCTCTAACCTCTAGAACCTTGGGTGTTGGAATTAGCTCCATAAAAGCTATAGCCTTCATAGAGATCGCTTGAATATATCAAGCACGTTAAAAAAGGGTAAAAGTTAAATTTAGAACCTTGAGACAATGAATCCAACCCCCGAGGTTGGTCTATGCTTTTCTTTTTACTCCTGATTTTAATATATAATCTTTCAATTCCTGCAATTTATACTTAACAAGTTCATCATTATCACCTTCCACATTTAGTCTAAGTAGCGGCTCGGTGTTTGAAGTGCGGATATTAAACCTCCAAGAGGGATAATCGACTGATAATCCGTCGAGCCAAGAAATCTCACCGTCACTGTAATTTTTTGAAATATTTTTTAACAGTTCTTCGGCTATCGTTCCTTCTTTAAGAATGAAATTAAATTCTCCCGACTCTACTGAACTTTGTACTTCTTTAACTAAGATCGAGAGAGGCTTATTTTTTTTACTTAGTATTTTTAACAATCTTAAAATGGTTAGGACGGAGCTTTCAGCGTATCCCGTATCTCGATAAAAATAATGCCCTGATGACTCGCCTGAAAATATTACATCTTCTCGAATCATATGTTCAGTGATAAGAGCGTGGCCTACCTTTCCAATTAAAGGTCTTCCACCGCTTTTTTTAACTGCATTGCTGATATTTCTGGTATAACGAATATCTATCAGCACTTTTTCACCAGGCTTTTGAGAAAGAATGTCTTCTGTTAGAATAGAAGTAATCAAACTTGCTTTGACTACTTTTCCCTTTTCATCGACAAAAAACAACCTGTCCCCATCTCCATCTGGCGTGATACCCAAATCTGCTTTTTCTTCGATCACTTTTTTTTCTAGATCAACCACATTCTTAAAGTCTAACGGATCTGGTTGGTGAGCCGGGAATGTACCATCAAGCTTAAAATTCATCTTTATAAGCTGGCAAGGTAATCTTTTGAAAAGTTCTTCTAGATAGAGAATTCCCATAGCGTTTGCAGGATCGGCAACAACTTTGAAAGACTTTATATTTGTGGGATCTATTGACTGAAAGGCGAAATCAAGTTCATCTTTAACTACTTTATCATTCTGTATAATCTTGCCTTTTACTTCACTATCTATATAATCGCCTTTTAGCGTAATTTCCTTCACACTATCCATCCCAGTGGTTTTTCCTATCTTGACAATATGATTTCCAACTCTTTTAGCGAATTTTATTCCATTGTATTGAGCTGGATTATGGGACGCGCTTATCTGGATTCCTGCATCATAACCATAATTTAGTACAGCAAAATAAAAAGTTGGGGTCGAAACTAATCCAACGTCAACAACTATAGCTCCCATTAAGATTAAAGTTTTTTTTGCAACCTTAAATAAAGAAGGTGAAGAAACTCGCATGTCCCTACCCAGAACTACACTTAATTTGTCTTTCTTAAGATCTCTAAGAAAAAATGTGTAGATTCCTTTTATGATGAGCTCAAGTTTTTTTTCGTCAATATCAGCAGGATAGATGCCTCGAATATCGTAGGCTTTGAAGATGTGATCTGGAACTGTAAGCATAGATAAATATTATATAATAAAACTTTCTCGATGTCATTTCGTTCGCTAGACCGTAACTATTCACCCTTCTTGACACAGAATGTCATTGCGAGCGAGGGGTCCCTCGCTGTCATTGCGATCCCGCCTCTGGCGGGAGAAGCAATCTCAAAACAGCTCGGGATAAACTCCGCAATCCCGATTAAATCGGGATTGCTTCGTCGTTCCAACTAAAAATCACCACTCCTGGCAATGACAAAAATGTATAGTTTGATATGATTTTGTCATAGTTGTGAGTTCTTACGCTAGACCCTTGAGTCGCTTAACTCCTTCAGGATGACACAAAAACCTATAAAAAATGACAGGCTAAAATAGCAAGCGATTCTTTAATAGAGAAGGGGTTGGAGCTTGTTTTGAGTCCCAGATCGATCTTAAACAGCGCCTGGTAAAAATTAATCAGATTCTCGATTTTCCAAAATTTTGCCTGTGATTTAAATTTATAGATCTGCCAAGGCTGCATTTTTGCAGGGTCTATTCCTTCTTTAATCAGAATAAGATTCCGGACATATCTAGTCAGCATAATAAAGATAAAAGTTTCGTCCAAGTCATTTGTCAATCTCTCAAGAAGCGATATAAAGTTTTGCTTATTAGTCGGATATAACGAGTCAAGAAGTTTGAAAATTGACTGATTTGGTTTAAATTCCTTAGTTTTTCCCAGCTTTGCAAACCTCAACTCTCTCAAGGCAAGATTTTCCCAATCGATTAATTCCGCATCTGCCATTTTACTGATTGATTCAAGAACCAGCAGTCTATTTTTGTCGGTTCTATTTATCTTTTTATTTAAATTTTCCGTGAAAAAGACCCTCTTTTGAAAAAAAAGCGAGGGAGAATCTGCCAGCCATCGCGCTATATCAGCTATATCATCTGCTCTTATGTTTTTTACTTCGTATCCTTTGGCGGTATATTGTTTTTTTAGAGAGACAAAATAGTTTCGCGAACTAATGACATCCTCGCCGCAAATGATAGTTAACATATTAACTATAGGACTTTTAAATATTTCGTGCCTAGACAACAGTCGGGTGTAGCGAAGCCTGAACTGTTGATTTATAATTTTCTATCTTATATTATAACTTATTAGCTTTTTTATATTTTATATTTTATATTTTATATTGATATATGGCCCCTTTACCTAAGCGCAAACACTCAACTAGAAGAAAGGGAAAGCGATTAAGAACAAGAAATCTTCGTTTAGCAAAACTTGTGGAGTGCAAAAACTGCCACAAGAAAAAACTACCGCATAGGATATGTAAATTCTGCGGAAAATGACGATTGGGACATATGGATCAACGACATCTTCAGCGGATTAAAATAGTTCAGAATTTATTTGCCTATAGTTATAATTCTAAAAACAGCTTACCCTATCCTGATGAAGTAAAAACTCAAAAAATTATTGCAAAATTAGAAAAGATCGACCAGTTTATCACGAAATTTGCTCCCCGCTATCCTCTCAAAAACATAGCAAAAACCGATCTCTCAATTTTAAGAATGAGCATATATGAATTGCTGTTTGAAAAAAAAACTCCTGAAAAAGTCACGATAAATGAAGCCGTAGAACTTGCCAAGGAACTATCGGGAGAGAAGTCATATGCTTTTATTAACGCGGTTTTAGGCAAGATACTTAGTCACCTCAAATTGCAGATGCAGCTTGAGGGCATAAAATAAAAACATGAAAAGTCTTAATCAACTCGAAAAAATATTAAATCTAAATTTCAAGAATAAACTGAATTTGGAAAATGTTTTTATACATCGGTCTTATTTAAACGAGCACAAGAACTTTCATTTGCCGTCAAATGAGAAACTGGAATTTTTGGGTGACAGCGTCTTATCATTGGTAACTTCTCTATATCTCTATAAAAATTATCCACAGCTTAGGGAAGGAGACTATACCGAGATAAAAGCCGCCATAGTCAGAACCGAAAGCCTGGCAGAGGCCGCAAAATCGCTAAACCTTGGAGATTACTTATATTTATCTAAGGGCCAGGATAGAGAATCCGGAAGGAAAAATAAAAACATTTTGGCTGACTGTTTTGAGGCGTTGATTGCAGGTATCTTTATAGAATTTACTTTTGAAAAAGCTTACGACTTTGTTTTGAAATATCTTTTTGTCGACAGACTTAGCCGAATTATAAAAAATAAATTATATCTATCTCCCAAAAGTCGACTCCAAGAGGTCATTCAAGCGAAATTTAAGATCACGCCGATTTACAGAGTGCTCGAGGAGAAGGGCCCAGAACACAATCGTATTTTTAAAATTGAAGTGATTATCAGAGGAAAAAGATACGGAATTGGGGCAGGAAAGTCGAAAAAAGAAGCTGAAGAAGAAGCCGCTAAAATAACCTTGGAAAAAATGATATAATAAAAATGTTAAATGTTTTATGAAGTTATGCCAGCAACAATTAGACTGATGCGCATAGGGAAAAGAGGCAAGCCCAGCTACCGAATAGTCGTGATGGATAAAAGAAAAAAGCGAACCGGTGCTTACCTGGAAAAAGTAGGCTTTTATAATCCTGTTGGAAATCCGCCGGAGTTTTCCCTCGATAAGCAAAGGTTTGACTTCTGGATTGCTCGAGGTGCTGAAATCTCGGAAGGCCTAAGAAGACTCATATCAAAAAGGGGTTGATTTGGTAGGGTAATCGCTAACTTCGTCGTCTTCGTTTTTTAGATCAATCTGAACTTTCTGCAGTATTCTTTCCACAAGTTCCGAGTTTACTTCGGAAAGTTTGTCTAGAGATTGTACCGCATTTGCTTTGCCTGTATACACATTAATATTAATTTTAGCGCCAGTGAAGGCTTCCTGGCTGAATTCGATTTTATCGATAGTGATCAGCCTCCCTCCAGAAAAGTTGTACTCCTTCAAAAATTCCAGGAAGGCATTTGGGTCGCCTTGACCTTCGATAAATATCGCCAATCTTTCGGCTGTAGATTCGTTTACAGCTATGTCGTATGATGTTATGGTAAAATTTGTTCGTAGCGATAGCTTGTCTAAAGCTGCTATTATCGAAAAGTAATCTTCTTTAAGAGGTATCAGCTGGCTTAAAACCTGATTAGCGTAGTCAAGATCAACCTCACCTTTTACCACCTGATTTTTAAATTCCAGTAAGTCCCTTTTTTTATTGTACCGTTCAATTTCCGATTCTAAATCGTCTATTCTTTTCGCGTTGCTTTTATATTGATTGATATAAAAGACGCTAACAAGCAGAATAACGACGATTAGGAGCAAAAAAGCAACAATATAGATAAAATTATCCTTTATCGATTTTTTTATCGAGTAGTCAATTTTCATTTATGTTGATAAACTTACCGGAAAACTTTAAATTATAATTGTTCTTTGTGGAAGTAATGCTATTTTTATTAAAGCTGACCAGCGATAATTGGCTGAAATCTTTTAAGAATTCTTCTGACTCTGCATATCTTAAAAAATTAATAAGTCCGTCGAAACTATCGAAACTTACGCCAAACTCAACCAATTTTTGTTTATCGATTGAAACAGAGTCGAGTTTGGCAGGGTTAGACACTGTCTTGAGGCTCTCATTAAGTAAATTATAATAAGGATGGAAATTGACATCTTCCTTGAGAATGTCTTGTAACTGCTTTTGTTTATTTCTAAAATAAACAAACTTTGCCTCAACGTCTTTATTTTTGATGAAAAACTCTAAATGTATATTTTTCTGAAGAGTTAGCTCGTCAATTTTTTGCTTTTGCTTTGCTAAAAAATAAAAAAATAGCAAGTAGACGGCCAAGAAGACCATGAAAATATAAAATATTGTGATTTTAAGCTTCCGGAAGATCTTTTCTACATGGATAAATCTTTTTTGAGTTTTGAGTAAATTGATTCTTTTTTTCATTCTAGGCATCCTCCAATTGCCGGAACAAATGAAGATAAATCTCTGATAAATGGCTCTGCGGCCGGCGTTCTTTTAGTAAAAGGCAGGGGGTCGAAAACCGCCGAAGGTATCGAAACGTATTTTTCAATCTTCTTGTCGAGCTGATTTATTTCTGTGGCTAGGTTAAATAGAAACAGACGGGTAACGGAATAGGTCTCATTTTTCGCTCGTAGAGAGTTCAGATACTTTTGCAGCTCGGTGCATAGCGCATCAATAGCCGGTTGGAGTATCTGACTTAAATCGATAGAGGGATCTTGGGCGAAACCAACCTTTTTTAGTAAATTTTTAGCTTTTAGCATATCGATATTTATGTCAGCTTGCGCCTCTCGTAAAAATACCGACAGACCTGCGGGGAAATTATGGCTTTCTGTCAAAAGCTTTAATTTCTGATCATAAAAATAGAAAGAAGTATTAGAATATCCCAGGTTAATAAAAACTGTACCCCCTGTTTGGGCTTGTGGATTATAAAAATTTGCTAAAAATCTACCAGTTGCGCTTAATTCATTTTCTATCGTTTCGGGAAAAAGCCCTACCTGTTCTGAAAGTTTTTGCACCCTCTCTATCAAGTCTTGAGGCGCTGCCACTATTAAAACAAGCAATTTATTGGCTTGATCATCTTCGTAAATAATCTCTAGGTCGAGCGCGGTCTCCTCTATAGGCATGGGAATGAACTGATCTGCCTGATATTTTATAGCCGAGAGAAGCTCTTTTTCTTTAAGGCGTGGCATGTAGACGATTTGAGAATAGGTGAATCCGTCGGGTATCACAACGTTGACTCTTTTTCCCGGCAGTCTGTAGAAATTGACGATTTTCTTAATAGGTGTGACTACATTTTCAAACGTTTTTTTGGTGTCAGATTCAAAAAATGAGGGCAGATCAGATTGCCGGACGAGAAGTTCTATATTTATTTTTCCTGCTTCGTTTTCAGCTTTGACTAAGCGGATGCTATTTTCTCCAAGATTAAGAGTTATAAGGTCATCTGCCATAAATTACAGTATGAAAGAAAGTTTCTACTATGTCAAGCGCTTCATTGGGTAGGAAAGGTTCTTAATTTGATGAAAGATTGATAATTTAGGGAGGCAGTTTGTTCCGGCCTTGCCGACGTACATGTTCCGCCTGAATTTTTATAACAAACCGTAAAATTCAGGGTAACAAGCGGCGCAGAGAAAGCCGAAACCCTGCTGCTTGTTGCTTAAAACGACTGTATGTTCACTTTCGAACTATT
>CAYJQQ010000016.1:0-10853 GCA_964372285.1 uncultured Gammaproteobacteria bacterium
TGTGACGTTTATCCGAGCGCTCGGAGCTGACGCGATGAGGCATCCGGAGAAACTGTCGTTAGAACCAACATTGTATATTTTATATTTATGATTCTTTGAGGTTAAAGCCAAATATATTGCCTGTGCAACGTCTTTCACGTGTACGACCGGCCTCCACTGATTGCCTCCGTTGACAACTATTTTATTTTGAAAATAGCTGGTGCCGATCATCGTATTTACCACTAAATCAAATCTTGGCCTTGGAGAATGGCCGTAAACAGTAGCAAGACGTAAAATTATTCCGTCTATATTTTTATCAAGATAACATTCTTCGGATAGCATTTTGGTTCGAGCGTACAAAGTCACCGGACCCATTTTGCTTTCCTCATTAAATTCACCCTCATTGGAAAATCCATAGACAGAACAGGATGATGCGTACACAACCTTTTTATGACTGGATCTGCATAAATTGGCGATTGTTTCATTTACTTTGTAGTTTACCTGCCAAGTAAGCTTAGGTTGTAAGTCTGATGCGGGGTCGTTAGAAATCGCAGCCAAGTTGACTACCGCATCGGCTCTATCAATTGCCGGTTGAAGTTCATTGATATTTCTTATATCTGCCTTAATGACGTTAGGTTCTTGCTTTCTCCAGAAACTTTTTTCGTACAAAAAATTATCAAAGACAATAACCTCATTGCCTTTTTCATTAAGATAAGAACATAAGACAGACCCGATATAACCAGCTCCACCTAATACTAATATTTTCATACTTTTTTTTCTAACTCGATAACTTCATAACAATAATCGGCATACTGTTTTGCTATGCTATTCCAGCCGTACTTTTGAGCGAATGGTCGGCAGTATTTACGCATTTTTTCTCTCAAGGATTTGTCGGTAGCCATGGTTGTTAGAGCTTCAGCAAGGGAATTAGGATCGTCAGATTTCACTTTAATTGCGACGTCATTGGGAACCCATGACATTCCAGGTACATCTGCACAGATGAGCGGCTTCTTCAGGGAAGCAAATTCAAGAGGCACGAGCGGAAAGTCTTCAAAACGTGATGGATAGATTCCGAACATGCAGTTTTTCATCAGTTCTTCCCTTTTTTCTCCGTCAACTCTTCCTATAAACTCAACGAAATTTGAGATGCCGAAATCGGCTATCATTTTTTTTAACCCCGATTCTTCGCTGGCTGGGCCATTGCCTGCGATGATGATCTTGACTGGAAAGTGAGAATTGAGAAGTTTACACGCTTGCAGCAATTTATCGAGTCCTTTTTGAACGATGTCAATCCTGCCAATAAAGACAGCGTAGCTTTTTTCTTCTCCTTCAACAGAGAACCACTTTTCGGTGATGCCATTTGGGATTATCCGTGTATGTATTCTTGGATTAAGCCTTTCCATTTTTTTCTTATTGTTGTCGGAGTAGGCCAGAAAGTATTTATAAAAACGGGCTCCAAGACGCTCTACCCAGTGGAAAGGCAATCCGTATTTTTTTGCAAATTGTTCGGCTTCAAACATAGTCGGCATACCTATGACTGGAATTTTGCTAAACAGAGGCGAAAAACAAGTAGATATTGGTGCAGTAAAACATTCGATAATTGCATCTGCTTTAATTGTTGCCACAGCCAAAGGTAAAGCAAAAAAGAAAATTAGATTATTCAGCTTAATATTTTTTGACCCAAGGCCTATATGTTTAAAATAAACTCCCTCGTTGTAGGAATCTTTTGATCCGGGAAAACGCGAACAGATAACCGTGACTTTATGACCCAACTTAACCAAACGTTTGGCTACCTCTAAAGTTGCCCTAGCCTGTCCTCCGGCCAATAGGAAATTATTCATATCGTCAAGATCCAGAAAGACTATGTGTAATTTTTGTTTTTTCATTGGTTTATCAGTTGTAAACTTTTATCCACGCTCTTTTGCCAATCGAAACGGCTGGCCCAGTCTATAGCTTCTTTAGATAGCTTTGTACGAAAGTCTTTGTTTTCTATAAGATCGCTTATCTGTATTGAAAATTCTTTAATACTTCCGTACGGCACAAGAATACCACTGTGTGGATTATTGACGGAGTCTCTAAGACCTTGAACATCGGAGGCAACAACCGGTGTCCCGCAGGCGTTTGCTTCGATTGTCGTAATTCCCCAGCCTTCCATGAATGAAGGATTGACAAAAACCCAGGCTTTTTGATAGAGTCTGATTTTTTCCTCTTCACTAACCTTACCTAAAAAAGTGACTTTCTCGAAGATGTTTAACTTTCTGGCAAGTCTGATCAATCCGTCTTTTTCCTCTCCGTCACCGGCTATCACAAACTTGACCCCGGGCATTTTATCCAGTATTGTTCTTGCCGTATGAAGAAATATGTGCAGGCTTTTGTAATTTTTAAGCCTTCCTAAATAAAGAACAAACGGAACTTTGCTTTTCTGCGCCGGTTTATATTTTTTAAGATCAACGCCGTTGTAGATAATAATCGGCTCAATATCTGTAAGTTCTTTATCGAGAATTTCCTTTTTTGAAGACGGCGAAACAGTAATGGTCTGGATTTTTTTATAAACAGAAGGCATAAGATACAGCTCTAAAAAAGTTGCTAGCGCGGAAAGTGGCCAATTTAGGCTTTTTCTGAAAACCTCTTGATGAACATGGTGAATTAGCAAAAATTTCTTTTCGCCTGTATACAAAGGAGTAAAAAAAGGAATACCGTTTTCGCTGTCGATAATGACATCATAACGACCTCTAAACTTGAGAAAGTAGTAAAAAAAAGCCCAAACATAGACAAAATAAAATCCGCCTCTTCGAATAATCTGCACACCGTCTATGACTTCGTTTCTTTGACAGTTACCGTCGTTTCCGCAAAAGAGGGTGACGCTATGGCCGGCCTTTACCCACCGTTTCGCCAGCTCATGGATATATACTTCTGCTCCTCCTGCAAACTTGTGCTTTGTATCTCTCCAGTTAAAAATAAGGATTCTCTTTCCCGATCCGACTGTTGCGCCTACTATAGGTAACGGTACAAACAACCCAACCAGATCAACCAAATTCTTGATAAAAAATTTTCCGTTCTTTTGTAGAAGATGCAGCAATAGCATTACATCAAGGCTGATCATGCTTACAATCAATACAACCATGACTATATCGGCTACCGTATTATGGAACAAGATTATCCCGATAATCATTGCTAGCGATAACAAAAGCGCGGTCGCAGGAAAAATATAGTGATGTCTTGCCAGATGGTAATTGACAATAGAACTTGTAATTACATACATGGCAATCGCTAAAGAATGCAGTTGAATATAAGGAAGAACCGGGTAAGCTTTCGCTCCGAAAACCAAAGGTATGAAATACTTTCCGAAAAATCCGATTGCAATATACATTGCAGCAGTGAGTAATGTAGTAGCAGTCAGAATTCTGTAAAAACTCTTATTCGGATTGCGGTTTACTCCCATATCGCGGCTGACAAAAGGAATAATAAAAGTACCCAGCATCGATCCGAAGAAATAGATCATCTTGCCGACCAACGACAAAAAAGCATATTCCCCTGCCAGCCGGGGAGTAAGAAAATGCTTGGTTAGAATGACATCGAAAGTAAGAAAAGCGTTTACCGAAAATCCGCTGATGATTGAAGCGGCAAAAAATCTTTTGGGAAAATTAAAATGATTTTTACTTTCGACCTGAATTTTCCTTACCTTTGAAAAAAGGAATGAACCCGCCGCGACCCCAGAGATAACTATTGAAAAAGGAATAGAAATGTAGGTTAATGAAGGCAGATTCAACTTAAGCAAAAGAACTGTAGATAAAATCTTAGCAACAGCCGTAATAATTGTAATTACACCTATTGCAACAAAATAAAAGCTTCCACCCAGATATCCTTCGCTGGCGCTTCCTAGCAAAGCAAAAAATATCGCTGGTGTAAAAAGCAAAAGCGGTAAAACATTTTGCAGTTTAAAAAAAGTTGCGAGTAAAGGAGTTATTAAAAACCAGACAACAGACAAAATCAGAGAGATTCTGGCTACTTTTTTGAGAGAAGAATTTAAAAAGCCAACCGCTGCGCCTTGGTCGTATTTGGCTGAAATGAATGCAGTACGGTGGTTCATACTAGATTCCAATGGAGAAGCAAATACACCCAACAGATACCAGAATGTATTGATCAGTGTTATCAAGCCAAAGTCTTCAAAGCTAATCGTTCTGCCAAGATATACGTTAAACAGCAGATTGAGAAAATTTGCCACCAGCATTGAGGCCAGGAGAAATCCTCCGGACGAAAGAGTTTTTTTCGACCATGTCTCAAGTACATTTGGTTTCTTAGCTTTGACAAAGGCAGGCGTTAGGACAACCGGGGTTGTCACAATGCTTCTATCGATCAGTTTTTTCTTAATCATTTCTGTTGCCTGTTTAAACGCTTTTTCACTCTCAAAATGGTATCCGTGTATCGTCTTTGGCCAAAAGTGCGGACGGCGGATTAATTGGATTACTGCCTGCCAGGCGGCGACACTCATCGCCAGCCAGTAAAACGGAACCAAGAAGCTATATTTTATTAGGTCGAAGTGGCCGCGTTTAGCCGCTGCTATCATGTAGGAGTACATATAAAGGAAGTTGCCAAATACGAGAGAAAAAACACCCATATAAAGAACCGGAGCCGGAAAGAACTGCTCGATAAATGGACCCATCATCGATCTTGCGGTAAAATACGAGATCGTCGTGATCCACATCAGCGGATTGATAAACATCGAGAGAATTTTTCCCCCCACAATAAGTTGAAAAGTAAGAAGATCAGGTTCCCGCCAATTCCTCATAAATTCTTGCGGCCTGCGCATATGGACAAGATAGGTTTGAATATAGCCTTTGATCCAGCGAGTCCTCTGTAAGAACCAATTCTTAAGATCGCTGTTAGCCTCCTCAAGAGTTATAGATTGAATAAGAGCTGTTCTATAGCCTTTTTTAACCAAGCGCATACCTAAATCGCAGTCCTCTGTTACATTGAAAGAGTCCCAGCCTTTGAGTGTTTTTAAGACTTTTAGCCTGAAGTGGTTTGATGTTCCGCCAAGCGGGATTGGTGCAAAGAACGACTGAAGCCCTGTCAAAACCAGATCAAACCAAAGAGAGTATTCTACGGTGAAGACCCGAGTCAGGCTATTGTGATGGGGGTTGTAAAAATTGAGCTTTGCCTGGATACAGGCTACTTTGTCTTCGGTTTTCTGAAAAGCGACGATCACTTTTTTGAGCTGACTTGGATCGGGTATATCTTCTGCGTCATAGACCACGATGAACTCTCCTTGGGCTCTCTTTAGTCCGTAGTTTAGGGCTTTAGGTTTGGTCTTGGGTAAGGAGTGCGGAACCACAACAATCTCGAAGTATTTGGGCAATTGATAATCTTGTGTCCTTTTGACTGTTTCGCTATCGTCTTCTTCCAGCAAAAGAATGACCTGCAGCTTTTCTTTGGGATAGTCAAGCCGTGACATCGCGGTTACAAACTGGGGAAGCACGTCAGATTCACGGTAAAGAGGACAGAGGATCGTGTATTTTGCTAGATCACTATTCTTAAGGCTTTTTATTTCCTCGTCGGAAACTTCAATTTCCGGTTTTTTAGCAAAGGTTCGTATAATAAGAAATAAATTAAAAAATAAGTCCAGAAAGTAGATGGTCGTTACGATCGCAAGAAAGAATATGGCAGTAAATTTCCAATCAGCTAAAAATCCAGACAGGATGATTAAAATAATTCCTATTCCAAGCAATTTCTGCTGTTTGAGCATTGTGTGAAAAGCGCTTTCCTTATAACCTAGCTCACTATGGTGAATAAACTCTACGCCTTTGTAATGAAATCCCTTACCCTTTAGTTTTCTGGTTTTGGGATGAAAAGCTACGATCTGGCTTTTGGCAAACTTTAGTTTTATAGCCGAAAGCCCTATCTCGGCTATCGCCGCGATAAGCGAAATTTTTACAGCTTCAGACTTTCTTTTTTCAAACGAGACATCGACGCTGTCGATTCCGTAACCCGCGTCTTGCGCCTTGATTAAAAACTCGAGATCGAAGGACCACGGGCCGGGATTAAGGATGACCCTCTCGGTTATTTCTTTTTTGAAGACCTTTAACCCGGACTGAACGTCGTGATCGAAACCGTGCATAATCTTGGCAAAAAAGTAGTAAAAACCGCAGCTTAAAATTTTTCTTAAAAAATTATTTTTTTCCTGGTTTCTTCTTGCTATAACGACACCAATATTATTTTTTATTTTCTCGATCATCTGGGGAATCGCTTCGGGCGGATACTGGAGATCGGCATCGATCATCGCAATTAGATTGAATCTTGCGTAGGAAAATCCTTCGATGAGCGAAAAGGCTTTGCCTGGCTTGCCTTTTTTTAGGTAGAACCTGACCGGGTATTTTTTTTTGAGCGAGGCGACAACTTTGCGGGTATCGTCGGTCGAGTGGTCATCGATGATGATGACCTCGAAAGTAATATTTTTAGGAGATAAAGAGTCAAATATACGTTGTATGATGGGTTTTATATTCCTTTGTTCATTTACTACAGGAATAATTATAGAAACAGCTTTTTTTATATGCTTTGATACATTTAATCCATTATTCATATACTATAAGTTAATAATTGTTTTGTTCTAGCCGCCTATTTTACATTATTTATGTCAATATATCAAACTATTAATCTAGTTTTAAGCGGTTTGCAATTTTTTGACTATATACCGATTAAGTAGAAAAAGTTAAGAGCTGGTAGGAGATAATATTCTAAAAAACTATAAGTCTTTAATACTAGTTTTCGGACGTGGTTTTTTCAGAGTAGCAACGACGACCAAACGATTTTCATCGAAAAGCCCGGCGCAGGTGTAAAGCGTAATTCTTACATCATCGGTCTGACCTAGCACACTAAAGTTTTTAGGCGAAACTATAGCTATTTTCTCTATCACGAATGTTTTTTTTGCTTTATCTTTAGAGACTATCTCTATTTCTTGACCGACCTGAACAGCGGTTAAATTGCCTAGAATGTTTGACCAATTATGGCCGTAGAGAATGCTGTTTCCTTTTTCGCCTGGGATCGGGGAATATGTCAACCAGGAAACACCTTGCGTAGTTGTCTCCCAGCGTTGACCCTTAATTTTTGCTGGAATGATTGGCAGATCTGTGTTTGAATTTCTTATTATCAAGCGGGTTGGCTGGCTTTTTTTGGCTGGTAAAGTTTCTACTTTGCTTGGAAAAAATGAAGCAAACATTAGTCTTTTCGGGTTATTTCTTTGCCAAAGAAGGAAAAGTGCCAAGATAATACATAAAACTCCTACTAATAAAAAAAATTTTGACAGATTCATTTATAATTTTAGGAATTAGAAATTGATTAGAAATCAAATCAGATCCGCTTGATCACTTTGTCATTCCGCACCCCCATCTTCATGAGGGCAAGCTTGATGCGGAATCCGTTAAATAGATTTCCCCTAAAGGGGAAAATAGCCTGCTGGAGTTTACCCCGATGAAAATCGGGGCAGGAATGACATAATGTATATTAAAAATTAGTAATTAGAAATTAGAAATTTAAGTCTGCTTTTGTCTAAGGAGATATCCTATCGTTAAAGAAAGAGAGCCTGCGAGTATTAAGGTGTAGATAGTCAAGATATTTCCCGTTGCAGCCAGACCTAAAACTTCTCCTCCTCCGACTCCAGCTGATGTTCTGCAGGTGTAATTAATATTCTTGGCGAGATAGGCCACAGGATCTAACCCCCAAGCCAAACCATCGGGAATAAATATCCACCCCTGCGTCTTAAAATTTTCAATATCGGCGGAAGTGAGAGATGGTATCTTCCACCAGTTAGTCTGAATGCCATCTTTTGCACCTGTCGGGCACAAACACTGAATCAGACTATTTTGCTCAAGTGTATAGACAGAATCGCTACCCGAAAATGCTTCCGTCTTCCCTGGGACTCCGTGCGTTCCTGAAGTATAACTTACTTTAAGCGTTCCCTGGGGATTGAGACAGGAAGGAAATTGTGGCGGTTGACTTAATGCAACAGCCGCTTGGACAAAAATAAAATAATTTAAGAGAGATAGAGAGAATATTTTTAAAGCAGTCTTGAACTTATTCATTTCAGTCTTATAAAAATTAACTAGGGGATTATAGCAAAATAAAGAGAGATTGTCAAGTAAGGCAGAACCAAATTTTATAGGGTAGTAAATAAATTATCCTAACTTTAGGTCGGGAACAGAAGGCATATTGGGAGAAGCCGGACTTGCAGTAGTTACTTCGTTTGGGGTTGAAGATGGACTTGATGACATAGATTGGAGATTGTCAAGGACAGAGGTCAATCTTTCGTCTTGAGGTTGGATTGGAGTTGGTGGGGTATCAGGTTGATTCACAGGTTGAGTTTGACTAATTTGAGGAGTTGAAGGAATTGGAGACGTTGATTGAGGTGGTGGTTCAACGACTGGGACAATTGGTGGCTCTGGAACGGTCGGATTTTGCGGTTCAGGAGTCTGGGGTGGTGGCGTCGGAGCGGGAGCTGTTGGAGCGGGCGAGGGAGTGTTGACGTCTAACTGGTTAGTTACCGGTGTCGACGCCGGGGAAACGGCTTCCATTTGTGCCGCATCGCCTGTTTCCTTGCTAGGCGCTGATGGCGCAAAACCGAGAGCCTCGTCAAATTCGGATTGAGTAAAGCCTTTTAAAACCTGAATTTGACCGTCATCTTTTTCTAACCTTGTAACCGGTGTCCCGGCAAAATTGTCGCTGACCGCAAGCATCTCGGTAAGAAATTCTTTGTTTGTCTCAAGATTCTTTTCCTCAAATTGTAGTTTATGAGAGTTTAGATACTCTTTCTCTTGTTTTGAGAACTGACAATCGATTACGGTATAAACAGTAATTTTCATCTTTATCCTTCCGAAATTTTAATGAAAGAGGAATTAAAAATCATTATGAAGGAATAAAGATGCTTTGTCAAGTCCAACATGCTTTAGAGATATGCTAGAATGAGAAGGTGAAAAGGCATTCGAAGAAAAATATTATTGTTTTATTTTTTATTCTTTTTGCCGCTATAATTTTTATAGTCTTTTTTAAAAATAATTCAAATAAAAAGACCAGTAATAAAAAGGAGGCAACTAAACTAAAAGAGGTTAAAAATGAAATAACTGCGATAAAATCTTCTACAATTTTTTTTCCCTACTGGAGTTTAACCTCGGATAAGAGTAAGCTGAAAGAATACGACAATTTGATTTACTTCGGGATAGTACCTTCTACAGATGGAATTAATAAGCAGGAAGCAGGTTATTACGGTGTTGAAGATTTTCTGTCGCTTATTCCTTCTGGAAAAAAAAAGCTTCTTACTTTGCGGATGATGGACGATGATGCTAATGATTTCATATTAAATAATTCTGAAATTCAAAAAAAAATCATCCAAGAAACGTTGGAAACAGTAGAACAAAATTCATTCGACGGAGTTGTCCTTGATCTTGAATTTTTTAGTCTGTTCAATACCGATTTAACAGTGCAAATTAATAAATTCGTACAACAATTTTATTCAGAGACAAAAAAGAACTATAGGCAATTTTTCCTTACGGTTTACGGCGACACTTTTTACAGAAAAAGACCGTTCGACGTTAGGGTTCTTGCTAAAAATTCAGACGGGATCATGATCATGGCCTACGACTTTCACAAAAGCCGAGGAGAGCCGGGGCCGAATTTTCCCTTAGACGCAGGGCTTAAATATGGCTATGATTTCAAAACTATGATTTCGGACTTCGCACAGGTCGTACCCAAAGAAAAGTTGACCGTAGTTTTCGGCATGTTTGGCTACGAGTGGTTGGTCGACGAAAAAAAACGGCCGATAACCCAAGCCAAAGCCCTGACTTTAAATCAAATAAGAGAAAAATTTCTCAAAAAGTGCGACTTTAAAAATTGTCTAATAAAACGGGATAAATCATCAAAAGAAACAGAGATAAATTATATTGTTTCCTCTCCCACTCCCGACGAGCAAAATATTTATCGTATTGATTACCATATAGTTTGGTTTGAAGACGAAGAATCGATAAAAGCAAAGACAGACTACCTGATGGAGAAGGGCATAAGCGCCATTTCTTACTGGGCATACGGCTACTTCTGACGCCGCACATATCACCGAAGCGGTGATATTCTGGCCATTGAAACAATCTAAAATTACTCTAAAAGGAGCTTTTTTATGAGTTTTAATTTCTTTTGATAATCTATATTATTTCCGGCAAATTCTTTGTAAGATAGGGAATTGCTTATTGAAATTTCCTTTAAATATTCTTTAAGAAAAATGGGATTTGTAATAATGTCTTTATAAGATGAAAATTGCCAATCTTCAGGTCTGTCTACTAACTGTGAACTTGTAGGATTGATATTCACATATCTAGTTACGTGTAGAAGCTGTTCGTTTGTTTTAATTAAGACTGAAAGAAAGCTCGATTGCCATAGCGGTCCTTTACGATTGAATTTTCTATTGAAGAAGTGAGTGTATGAATTTTCGATGTCATTAATATATTTTGACAAAATATTATCAGAAAGTATTTTAATCACTAAATGATAGTGGTCGGGCATGATGCAATAGCTTAAAACTTTTATTATCGACTCCTTTTTAGGAATTAATAAGTTTTGATACTTATATAATTTTTTCCTTCTGGCATAGGAATATCTGATTTTGTAGTTTATATTGTTGTAATAATCCAAAACTTCGATAAAGCGTTGAGCGTTATTTGGGTTTTTAAATATTCCAAAATTAGCAATACTTTTATTACAAAGATGCCAAATGGTATTTTCTTTAAAATAATTTTTCCTGCCTTCCATGATTTCAATTATCGAGAAGCCGAAAATATAATCAATGGATTATATGCTACAAAAGGTGGTTGCCAGATTATTACAAGGCTTAATAG
>CAYJQQ010000016.1:10953-12122 GCA_964372285.1 uncultured Gammaproteobacteria bacterium
GTGCAGTAGGCAAAGAGACGTGGATAAACGTTTATTCAGATCCCGGTTGGTCTTTAGTGGATCACATTTTAGTAAAGAATGTTTCTGATACCCAAAATCGTTAAAAAAGAGTGATAATATATATGTAATGTTAGAAAAACTCATATTTTTGTACGGTGAGGAAAAAGGAAAAGAAACTGCGGTGAGGTTGGAAAAAATAATCGATGAGGCGAAAGCAAAAATTGTCTGTAAAGATAGACCGTTTTGGGATGAAAAGGATGTTTTTTTGATAACTTATGCTGATTCTTTTTACGAACCTGCGGATTCCCGCTTTCGCGGGAATGACAGTAGAGGGACATTAAAAACCCTTAAAAAATTCCTTGATGTACACCTCACAGGTGTAATTAATGGCGTACATATACTGCCTTTTTATCCTTTTTCTTCGGATCGGGGGTTTTCCATAACCGATTATTATCAGGTAAAAAAAGAATTTGGCGATTGGAATAATATTAAAGAAATCGGCAAAAATTACCGACTGATGGCGGATTTGGTCTTAAATCATATTTCTGTCAAACACGTGTGGTTTCAGAAATTTTTAGCCGGCGACCCGAAATACGAAAATTATTTCATCTGGTTTAAAAAAGAAGAAATCCCTCATGACGCCTTAAAAAAAGTTTTTCGCCCAAGGGCAACGCCGCTTCTTACACCGTTCAAAACTTCAAAAGGCGAGAGGTGGGTATGGACAACTTTTAGCGTTGAAAATAGCTCTGATCAGGTAGATTTAAATTATAAGAACGCTGAAGTTATACTCGAGATAATAAAAATAATTTTATATCTTCTGCAAAAAGACGTAAGGATTTTTCGGCTCGACGCTATTCCTTATATCTGGAAAGAATTGGGAACCGAGTGTAAAAACTTGCCAAAAACACACACGATCGTTGCACTTTTTCGCAATATTTTAGATATAGTTTGTCCTTCGGCTATGATCATAGCTCAATCGAGTGTTTCATTTGAGGAGAACTTTTCATACTTTGGGAGTCAGGTTAGGGAGGCGCAACTTATCTATAATTTCGCTCTGCCGCCTTTAATTTTAGACGCCTTTTATACTCAAAACAGTCAGCATCTAATTGAATTAGCTTCAAAAATGAGTGAACATCCCGTTGACTGCGCTTTTTTTAATATTTTAGCTC
>CAYJQQ010000017.1:0-11931 GCA_964372285.1 uncultured Gammaproteobacteria bacterium
TATGGCGCCGAGTCAATCGTAGTCCTCGAGGGCCTCGAGCCGGTACGAAGAAGGCCGGCGATGTATATAGGGACGACATCCCAAAATGGCGTCAACCACTGTCTCAATGAGATAATTGATAATGCGATCGACGAAGCTTTGGCTGGTTTTTGTAAAAATATCCATATTATCATCAACGAAGATAACTATCTCACCGTTTTTGATGACGGTCGAGGTATTCCGGTCGAAAAAATTCCAAAATATAACATATCCGCGCTCGAAATCGTGATGACCAAGCTCCACGCAGGCGGAAAATTTCAGGTCGGTGCTTACAAAGTTTCCGGAGGACTGCACGGAGTTGGCGCTTCGGTTGTAAACGCTCTTTCTTCTCACTTTATAGTCGAGGTAAAACGCGACGGACAGATCTATCGACAGGAATATAAAAAAGGCAACCCTCTTTATCCTGTAAAAAAAGTCGGCCAGTCACAGCTAAATTTTCCTTTCGACAAAGGTACTGCTGTCTCTTTTCTTCTCGATAAGGAAATTTTCAAAGAAACTAGCGAGATTCATTATCTAACGCTCAAAAAACAGGTAAAAGAGAGAGCTTATCTTATCAAAAATATTTCTTTTAAAATCTATAACAGTAAAACTAAAGAAAAAACAGCCTACTACTTTGATGGCGGCATTATCTCGCTGATCAGGGATGTCAATCGGGGCAAAAAGACGCTGCACACTCCAATCTATATCCAAAAACAGATCGAAGATAAAGAAGTTGAGGTAGCAATCCAATATAATGACTCGATCAATGAGCACGTTTATTCGTTTGTCAACGTCATCAATACCCAGGAAGGAGGTACGCATCTTACCGGCTTCAGAAGTGCCCTCACTAAGTCAATCAACAACTACGCAAGAAAAGTTTTAAGCGAAAAAGACGCTGGAGACGCCCTGACAGGAGACGATGTCAAAGAAGGACTGTCTGCTGTCGTCTATCTTAAAATGCCTGCGACCAATCTTCAGTTTGAGGGTCAGACAAAGACCAAGCTCGGAAATTCAGAAGTGCAGACCATCGTTCAGCAAACTGTGTCCGAATACCTCGATGTCTATTTTGAAGAGAATCCAAAAGTAGGAAGGGCGATCCTGGCAAAAATATTCCTGGCTCAAAAAGCCCGCCTAGCTGCCAAGGCGGCAAAGGATGCCGTCTTGAGAAAAGGAGCACTCGAAGGAGCCACGCTTCCCGGAAAGTTGGCTGATTGTCAGGAAAGAGACCCAGCCAAATCAGAGCTTTTCTTAGTCGAGGGAAATTCTGCCGGTGGAACTGCAAAAAACGGCAGGGATAGAAAATTTCAAGCCATCTTGCCTCTTCGAGGTAAAATTTTAAATACCGAAAGGGCTTATCTCGATCGCGTTTTGAGTTTTAAAGAGCTCAAAGAATTGGTGATTGCCCTAGGCATGGGTATCGGAGAAAATATCGACTACGCAAAGCTCCGTTACCATCGGGTTGTCATTATGACAGACGCCGACGTAGACGGAGAACATATCAGAACTCTTATTTTGACTTTCTTCTTCCGTCACCTCCCAGATATTATCAATAAAGGTCATATGTTCATAGCTCAACCTCCTCTTTATAAAGTACAAAGCGGGAAAACAATTAAGTATGCATACTCCGAAGATGAAAAAGACCAACTAGTAAACCAGCTAACCAGCAAACAGGGTAACTCGCTTGTTATCCAGAGGTATAAAGGTCTAGGTGAAATGAACCCTGAACAGCTCTGGGAAACGACCATGAACCCGGAAAACAGAATCTTAAAACTTGTGACGATTTCTGACGCCCAGGAAGCTGATTATATTTTTACAATGCTCATGGGCGACGAAGTCCCACCAAGAAAGAAGTTTATTATTACTCACGCTCGATTGGCAAAACTTGACGTTTAAGCACACCCGACGGGTGTCCAGCCACGAAAGTTGTAATATTTAACCTGAAAAATGTGTAACTTTTTTTGTTACATGTTACAAGTTGCACGTTATATGATTATATGAACTCATCCAAACTTTCCCCCGGTAAAAACCCACCGGAAGAAATAAATGTCGTGGTCGAGATTCCACAAGGGTCGTTTATCAAGTACGAAATGGATGAAAGCTCCGGTTTCATCCTAGTTGACAGATTCTCTTATACCTCGATGGCCTTCCCGGGAAATTACGGATTTATACCCCAATCGCACGGAGAAGACGGTGATCCACTCGATGTCCTTCTAGTTTCAACCTATGCGGTGCAGTCTGGATCGGTTGTGCCGTCTCGGGTTATAGGAATGTTAGAAATGGAAGACGAGGAGGGGGTTGACACAAAAATAATAGCTGTCCCGACAAAAAAAGTTGACCCCTTTTTTTCCCACGTCGAAGACGTCGCAGATCTAAGCGAGACGTTGAAGAAAAAAATTCAGCACTATTTCAACCACTACAAAGAACTCGAACCGGGAAAGTGGGTCAAAACCAAAAAGTTTTTAGGCAGGGATGAAGCTTACAAAGCGATAATTAACGCTTTAAAGTAAAGTTTGGTCTAAACCTCTACATTATATAAAAAATCAAAAAGTAAAAATAAAATATACATATGAAATATTAAATATTTTTGATTTTTAATATGTATTTTTGCTATTTGATATTTAATTTTTTATATTGACTATGACTAACATCCAAAACACCGAAATTACCTCCGAAATGAAACGGGCATATCTTGATTATGCCATGAGCGTCATCGTCTCCCGTGCACTTCCCGACGTCAAGGATGGCCTTAAACCCGTGCACAGAAGAATTCTTTATGCAATGTATAAAGTCGGTCTCTTTTCAACGGCACGATTTTCAAAATCTGCAAAAGTAGTCGGTGAAGTACTAGGAAAATATCATCCTCATGGTGATGCGCCTGTATATGAATCTTTGGTTCGAATGGCTCAAGATTTTTCCATGCGCTATCCTCTGATTCGCGGCCAAGGCAATTTCGGATCTGTTGACGGCGATCCACCAGCCGCAATGCGTTATACCGAAGTTAAACTTACAAAAATAGCCGAAGAGATGCTTTTCGATATCGATAAAGTAACCGTCCCGTTTACAGACAACTTCGACGGTACTCTTAAAGAACCATTATATCTACCGGCCAAACTACCTAATCTTCTTTTGATGGGCGCCGAAGGAATTGCAGTTGGAATGGCAACAAAAATACCTCCTCATAATTTAACCGAGATTGTTGATGCGCTGTGTTTGATAATTGATAAAACCAAATCCAATAAGTCCAATGAGACAAATTGGACCAATTTGAATTTTGATGTCACACTCGATGAATTAGTCCAATTTATTAAAGGCCCTGATTTTCCTACAGCCGGAATCATCTACGGCTTCAACGATATTAAACAAGCCTACACCACCGGTCGAGGCTCTATCGTGATAAGGGCTAAAGTAGAGGATGAAGATACCCACCAAGGACGAAAAGCAATTGTAGTTAGAGAATTACCCTACCAAGTCAATAAAGCATCATTAGTTGAAAAAATCGCAAAACTCGTCAACGATAAAAAAATCTTGGGTATTTCGGATCTTCGTGACGAATCAGATAGAGAAGGGATTCGTGTCGTAATCGAACTCAAGAGAGACGCCTCTTACAAAAAAGTGCTGAATAATCTTTTTAAATTCACCGAACTTCAGACTTCGTTTCCTGTCAATATGGTCACTCTGGTCGACGGAGTACCCCAAACGCTTTCTATAAAATCAATTCTGGAGTATTACATTAAACACCGTGTCGAGATCGTCACAAAACGATCTGAATATGAATTAAACCAGGCCAAAGCCAGAGCTCATATACTCGAAGGTTACCTGATTGCGCTCGATCACATCGACGCTGTCATAGAAACAATTAAAAAATCAAAGGATGAATCCGAAGCCAAGAAAAGCTTGGTGAAAAAATTCGCCTTAAGCGAAATTCAAGCTCAAGCCATACTCGATATGCAGCTTAAGCGGCTGACAGGATTAGAAAGAGAAAAAATTGAAGACGAACTCTCCCTGCTGAAAGAAACTATAGAGTACCTTGAGAGCCTGCTTAAAGATATATTCAAGATTTTAAAAGTTATTAAAGAAGAACTTCTTTACTTGAAGAAAAAATACGGGGATGAAAGAAGAACACAGATAATAAAGAGTAAACCTGGAGAAATCACCGACGAACAACTTTTCGAAAATAAAGAAGTTATTATAGTACTAACCAAAGAAGGCTATATCAAACAAGTTCCGCGCGAGACGTTCAGAGTCCAAAATAGAGGAGGAAAAGGAGTATCAGGGATGGAAACAAAAGAATCTGATAATGTTTATCATATCACAACAGCCATGACCCACGATTTTATTCTCTACTTTACAGATCAAGGTAGGATATTCCAAACCAGGATCTGGGATATTCCTCAAGGCTCACGCATCTCAAAAGGTAAAGCCATTGTAAATCTTTTAACTTTAAGGCCTAACGAAAAAGTTACTTCAATCCTTGCCTATGACCAAAAAACTCTAGAAAATGCCGAAAAATTATTTGTTCTCATGTCAACCAAACTTGGAACGGTAAAAAAGACTGTATTTGCTGACTTTGCCAATATTCGCTCAAATGGAATTATTGCAATCAAACTTGAACCGCAAGACAACCTGTTATGGGTGAATTTAACAGACGGCAAAGCCAACGTCATCTTAACCTCAAAAAACGGTAAAGCAATTGTCTTTAAAGAATCAGAGATTAGGCCTACAGGTAGGTCGTCAATCGGAGTCAAAGGTATGCAGCTTGAAAAAACAGATTATGTTACCGCGGCTGACGTTTTCGCCAATGAAGAATTCAAGAAAAATATTTTGGTTCTGGGAGAAAAAGGCGTTGGGAAAAAAACTAAACTAGCATTTTTCAAAGGCCAACACCGGGGAGGCAAGGGAGTGAAGATAGCCTCGGTCGACCAAAAAATTGGTCAGATCTGTTTTGTCCAGATCATCAACCCCGAGAAAACAACAGCCATCATCACAAGTTCCAAAGGCCAGGTAGTCAAGATCCCGTTGCAATCGATTCCCTCTCGTTCGAGAACAGCAAAAGGGGTTATCCTGATGCGATTTTCTCAAAAAGATGACAAGGTTGTAAGCGCTACCCTTGTATGATAAAATGTAATGCTGATTACGAATCTTATTCGGATGATGCGGATATTCGGATATTACAGATGTATTTTTATCCGCATATCTGTAGTTCCGCATAAAATCCGTTGATCCGCATAATATTTAATGGAAATTCCTGGAAAAATAATTGCAGCGTCGATTGAAAAAGCGCTTAAAAAAGAAATAAAAAAACTTCGCAAAAAAACCCCTCTTAGATTGACGGCTTTTCTTGTTGGTAATGCCGCCGATCAACTATCCTACGTCAAAATTAAAGCTAAAACTGCCAAGAGGTTGGGAATCGGCTTTGAACTGATTCATCTAAAAACAACTCCTTCCTTCGAAGTCTTCATGCGTAAGATTAAAGAAAAGTCGCAAAACCCTAAGACAACCGCCATCATCATTCAGCAACCTCTTCCAGCACAACTTTCAACCGAAAGCATCTACGAATACATTCCCAGCCTCAAAGAAATTGAAGGACATAAGCGAAAGTCGCTATTTTTACCGCCTATCGGGCTTGCGGTTCTGACCGTATTAAAATATATTTATGCCAAAGCTCGAAGTGAGAGTGAACTTGTGGTTGATATAGCAACAGAAAAAAGTCTCTTTAAAAAACTCTTTAGAAACAAAAGATTGATCCTAATCGGAAGGGGAATTACAGGCGGGCGGCCCATCGGTAAAACTTTGACAGAGGCACGCATCAACTTTATTAATATCAATTCACAGACTTCTGATCCCAGTTCATATTATAAAGAAGCTGACGCAATTATCACAGCAGTTGGAAAAAAGATAATAACTTCTGATATGCTCAAGAGGGGTATATCATTAATCAACGTTGGACTTCGCCGAGAGGGAAGTAAATTAAAAGGAGATTATGATGAAAGAGACGTTAAAGAAATCGCTGGTTATTATACCACCACACCAGGCGGAATTGGTCCAATCGATGTTTTGTATCTATACAAAAACTTGATAGAAGCAGCCAAACTCCAGAGGTAGTTAAAAACACGATAACCCGTTAACGCGTTAACGGGTTATCGTGTCAAATGAACAAACTGATTGTAATTACAGGCCAAACAGCAACCGGCAAAACTAAACTAGCTCTCAACTACGCTCAAAAATATAACGGAGAGCTCATCAACTGTGACTCGCGCCAGATCTATAAATATCTAGATATTATTACTGGTAAGGAAAAAGAACTCTTTACAGGAGTTAAAGTTTGGTTGTATGATGTTGTTAAACCAAATGAGCATTTTTCTTCCTTTGATTTTGTCAAACTGGCAGTTCCCATAATTAAAAAAATTCTTTCCGAGGGCAAAACTCCCATCCTCGTCGGCGGAACATACTTTTATCTTTATCATCTTCTCTATAATATCGATACTGAAAATATTCCACCCAATTGGAAACTTCGCAAAACATTAGAAAACAAAACGACTGTTGAACTTCAAAATAGCCTTAAATTCCTCAACCCCAAAATACTCTTCAAATTAAACAATAGCGAAAAAAACAATCCACAACGACTCATAAGAAAGATCGAGATTGCGCAAAACCAGCGTAGAGACGTCCCGGCGGGACGTCTCTACAATTCAAAAAATCTAGAGATTCTTCATAAAACCTCTCTACAAAAGAAATTAAATATTAAAAATATAAAAATCATCTACCTCGGCCTAAAATTCAAAGATAAAGAATTCCTTCGCAAAACAATCAAAAAAAGAGTAGAGGAGAGGCTGAAACAGGGAGCCGTTGAAGAAGTCAAAAAACTTCTCAAAATGGGTTATAACAAGAATCATCCGGGTCTCAAAACCATCGGTTATCAACAACTAATTTTGCACCTTAAAGGTGCAATTGACTTTGATACAGCAATCCAACAGTGGATAACCAAAGAAATCGAGTATGCCAAAAGACAGTATGCGTTTATGAAAAAAGATAAGAATATTTCTTGGAAAGAAATATAAAATTTCTAATTTCTAATTGACCTAATTGCTCTAAATTTAGAATAATTAGAAATTAGGTTAATTAGATCAATTTTTCTTAAATAGTTTTAAGAAGGCTTCTTTTGGGATTTCGACTCGCCCGATCATCTTCAATTTCTTTTTACCCTCTTTTTGCTTGTCGAGAAGCTTATCCTTTCGGGTTCTATCGCCTCCGTATAGTTTTTTGGTCACGTCTTTTCTGAAGGGAGATACTCTCTCTGAAGCAATAATTTTACCCTTGTATCTAGCTTGAATCTTTACTTCATACTGTTGTCGAGGAACGAGGTTTTTTAATTTTTTTACTAAAGCCTGCGCTTTTTCATAGGCTCTCTGCTTTACTACAATTTCAGAAAATTCCTCGACCGGATCGTCATTCAAAAGTAAAGTTAATTTATCTGCCTCTACTTCTCTGTGCCCCAAAAATTCCCAATCTAAGGAAGCGTAACCCGAACTTACGCTTTTTAGGTTATCATAAAAGTCAGAGATCAACTCTGACATCGGCATTTCATATGTCAAAGTTACTTGCGATCTATTGTCCATCGTTATAAATTTCCCTCGATAATTTTGACTATGCTGCATAACCCGCCCTAAATACGTTTGAGGCGTCACAATAATTACTTTTACCCAAGGCTCCCTATATTTAACCTTACCATCTCTGCTCCACGTGGTATCAAGTTGGTAGTCAACTTGCGGCGGCGTCAAAATTAAACTTAAACTGAATTCCCTTTCTAACCGTTCTCTTATTACGTCGGCATGCAAAAGCCCAAGGAATCCAACACGAAAACCTGTTCCTAAAGCTTTGCTATGTATAGTTGCAAACTCCAAAGAAGCATCGTTTAGATACAATTTTTCTAGGGCTTTTTTTAAATTATGATAATCGCTCGTGTCTGTCGGAAATATAGACGCAAACACCATGGGCGTTATCTTTTTATACCCCGGTAGGGAAGAGGCGTGACTACTCCCCGCATCAATTAATGTATCTCCCACCCTGACTTGTTGGATATTTTTTAAATTGGTAATTAGATAGCCAATTTCTCCGCTTGCAATCTGCTGCGAGGCTTTTAACTCTGGTGAAAAATAGCCCACTTCTAAAACTTCAAACTGATGTTTGCTTGAGGCAAGACAAACTTTCAATCCCTTTTTTAAATCACCCGAAAATACTCGGACAAATGCTATCACCCCTCTATGCAGATCATAGTATGAGTCAAAAATCAACGCCAGCGAACCCTCAAGGTTCGCAGCCTCTTTTTTCCAACCCTGAAAGTTCAATGAGGGTGCGGGAATTTTTTCAACTACAGCTTCCAACAACCCAGCAACATTTTCTCCGGTCTTTGCCGAGACTTCGAATATTTTGCTCTCTTTGACTCCCAAAAAATCTACAAGTTGCTTTTTAGTTCCCTGAATATCTGCATTTGGAAGATCAATCTTGTTCACAGCCGGAATGATGACTAAACTTTTATCAATAGCTTTATAGGTATTTGAGATAGTCTGCGCCTGTATTCCTTGAGTCGCGTCAACCAAAAGAATCACGCCTTCAACACAAGCTAAAGTTCTGTCTACCTCATAAGAAAAGTCAACATGCCCCGGCGTGTCGATCAAATTTAGTATATACTCATTATTCCATTGTTTAATTGCTTCATTGTTATTAATATTTTTAATTTTTGATTTGTCATTTTGATTTTCAATATTTAATATTTGATATTGCATGCGTACCGGTGCAAGTTTTATAGTGATTCCTCTCTCTCTGGAAATAGGATTTCGATCTAAAAGTTGTTCCTCATGTTTTCCCGACTCAACAACTCCTGTCAACTCCAAAAAACGGTCGGCTAACGTCGATTTACCGTGGTCGACGTGAGCTAGGATGGCAAAATTACGGATAGATTTCATAAAAAATTTATTAATTTACATTGCTTATTCCCAAAACACGCAGTTCTTTATTTTGAGCGGGGTAGACGACTATCAACATTTCACCTTTTTTTATATAGTTAGCCTTTTTTAGGATTTGTAGAGCTCTTTTTAGATCTTGTTCTAATAATGTAAATGTATTAACTCCGAAACTGACCGTAAGCTGGTCTGCTACGCGGGAATCAGGGGTGAATGCAAATATGGGAAAAAGAGGCCTATATCTGGCTAAAGCTCTGACAGATTTTCCGCTTTCAGTGAAAATGACAAATCCGGCAAATTTAATTTTTTTTTGACTTATGGATCGATAAAGCCCGTATGCAGCCTCTGCTAGTAGCTCATATTCTTTATCGACATTAAAATTAAACCGTAATCTGCTATCGACGAAATTCTTTTTTTCATTGAATGATAAAGTTTTTTGCATTATCTCTACAGCTTGTAGAGGATATTTGCCCGTGGCTGTTTCACCCGACAACATTACTGCATCGGTTAAGTCGTAAGTAGCATTAGCCACGTCGGAAATTTCCGCCCTGGTTGGATATGGAGATGCAATCATCGATTCAAGCATCTGCGTCGCTGTGATAACCGGTATACCCCTTATTATACTTTTTTTTATTATTATTTTTTGTTGATAGGGAACCTCTTCCAGAGGTATTTCCGTACCCAAATCTCCGCGCGCTACCATGATCCCGTCGCTAACCTTCAAAATTTCATCGAGGTTATTTAAAGCGCTGTTCGTTTCGATTTTGGCGATGACAGAAGCAAACAATTTAAACTTTTTCATCTCCTTTCTCAAGTCGGATATGTCGTTTGCCGATCGAACAAACGATAAAGCAACATAATCCACCTGATTCCTCGAGGCTAAATGCAGTCCCTTAATATCACGGTCTATGAGAGCTGGAAAAGGAAAATTCAAGCCCGGAATATTAAGAGTCTTTTTATTTAGAAGTATACCTTCAGACTCCGAAATCAAAAAATTCCTGCCTGATTTTTTTTTAAAGATAAACTTAAACTTTCCGTCGTCTATGACAATTTTCTGTCCCGTTTTTAACAGAGGAATTATCTGCGGATGAGTGATGACAAAAAAATCAATAGTTGCGCCTTTTTGAATCTTTAACTTATCTTTTGGGAGTTTTATACGAATCTCCGGCCCCTGCAAATCGATCAGGGTTCCAATCCTGATACCGACTTCTGATGCAACTTTGTTGACTCTTTGAATAATACGGTCATGCCATTCGATCGTGTTGTGCTTAAAATTAAAGCGAAAAATATTTACTCCTAGAAGAATCAATTGCTTAATCAGATCCTCTGATTGACACGCAGGACCAATTGTGGCAACAATTTTTGTTAAATTTTTTTCCACAGCATTATTATGACTAGAACATTATTCTTCGAGCGACCCCGACGTAACGTCGGGGGAGTCGAGAAGTAGCCAAAAATTGTTCTCGACCAAGTCTGACTTGGTTCTGGACAAGCTCGAACAATAACATTATGTCCCAGTTATATTTATTATATCAGTGAGGATACTGTTTGGAGTAACCTTTTTAGGCAACCTAAATTTTGATACGGAAGCGTTTAATCGACCGCTTTCCAGATGGGAGCTCTGACGTAATCTCTAACTTCATACTAGAAATATTAGCATGGTATCGGCAAACACCCGATGAACAGGTTCCAAACAATAGTTCTCTAGACAGGCTGTTACCAGCTGACGAGTCAACCGATCCGCTCACTCCTTCGTTTTTACCATCGGTCTGATATATAAGAGTGTAGGTAGCGTTTTTCACTTTTTGCAGGTTGTTAAATGTCACAAGGAGAGCTTTTCTATCGGCTCTCAATCTAGGTGAAACAATCAGTCCTGAATAAACTGACACTCTGGCTGTCCCCTTGCTTTTAAAACGCGGCAGCACTCGGGCTTCAACTTTAGCCAGCAAAATAAAAATTGCGAGGTAAATAACTATTCCTACAAGAATTGCTTTTTTCATAACTATCATTATACTATATGTAACTGTTCACGTTTGTTGACACTCAACTGTCATTCCCTTGAAAAAGGGAATCTATATAGATTCCGTGTCAAGCACGGAATGACAGAGATGAGTAAGTTTTGTCAAATAGCCTGATTTCTTGCTACTATATTTACTATATGTCAAAAAAAATCGTCATAGTTGTAGTAGGATTTATTATGATAGTCGGAGTTGGCGTAACTTTACTTCTTAACGTCACTACTAAAGATCGTGTCGCGACCCCAATTAAAGAAAGTCAAGAGGAAACTACGATTGAGACAAGCGTGCTGTCTAGCAGCCTGAACGAATTTGTTGATCCCTCCGGTTTTAAATTTAAGTATCCAGTCAATTTTGCCGTATCAACAACAAATCAAGTTAATGAAAACGTCTACTCGTCACTCACGCTTTCCTCCGATGAATTTGCTGGTAAAACCTCCATACTGGTTGAGGCAACTGACGCAAAATCCCTCGACGACTGGCTTCTTAAAAATGCAAAAAAAATATCAAGTGAAAAACTTCAGAAGATAAAATTAGCTGATCTAGATGCACGGCAGTATGAGCAAGATAAAAAAGCTATTACTGTAGCCTACGACACCGGCGTACTTTTCACTATCACGACCGAATTAACAACAAAAAGAGAGACAATGTTAAATCTTCACAAAACAATCATCACAACCTTTGCTTTTGCTCCTCCTGCATCATCTGGTGAATCACAATCTTCAGACACCAGTGAAGAAGACGTCTATTTTGAAGGAGAAGAAGTCATTGAATAGAATTGATTTCAGGTTTCGAGCTTTTATCACTAAACCAATGCTTAGAACTGCTAAAAAAATCTGTCGAAATGAGTTCTTCAAAGGCGGAGTATTCTACACCATTTCGTCTTTTTTCATCCACCTTATGAACTATTTGTTTAATTTCTTGGCTGGCAGAAGTCT
>CAYJQQ010000018.1:0-11555 GCA_964372285.1 uncultured Gammaproteobacteria bacterium
AAATAAAATTCCCAATATGGTAAGTACTAACAATAGTTCGGGTAGGCTGAAACCGGAGAGATTTTTTTTCATTTTCATCTTGACCCCACTTGTCCGATTAGGTTGTAAATAGGGCCTATAATCGCCAGCATCATTCCACCAACCACGATGCCAACAAAAACTAACATGATCGGTTCCATGAGCAGTGTGAGCGTTCGCAGCGAACTAGAGACCTGATAATCAAGATAGTCGGATATATCTTTTAGAGCTTTGTCAAGAGTGCCGCTTTTTTCTCCAGCCTCTATTATTTTGACCATGATCGAGGGAACTTTTCCTTTAGGAGTTTTTAAGCCTTCTGACAATTTTTTTCCCGAAATTATCATGTTCTTTGACGTCATTATAACTTTGGAAATATCTTTTCTTAAGACTACTTCTTCAGTCAATTCTAGAGCGCTGACGATTGGAATTCCGGACGAGAGGAGATAGTGTAGGCTGCGCGTGAATCTAACCAGGTCAATCTCTTTGACAAGGTTAGAAATCAGAGGAAGAGAAAATAACAACCCCAGTAAAAACTTTCTTTTAGTTTTATAAAGCAGGATAAGAATCGTGGTGAAAATCAGTACTCCAGCAAGAAAAGGAAAAGTATAGGTAAGCATGATGTTTGAAACGAAGAGAAGAATTCTAGTTGGCAAAGGAAGATCTATCTTAAGTCGGGAAAATACAGTTGAAATTTTGGGTATGACTACTATAAGAATTGTCAGTAAGACCCCTAAAAAAACTACAAAAATGACCGCCGGATACATCATAGCCGATCTGATTTTATCGACGAACTCATTTTCTTTTTTAATATTGTCCCTTATGTCTTTGAGGGTTGTGTCAAGAGAACCTGCTTCTTCCGCAGCCTTGATTACGCTTATTGTGACTCGATCAAAGACGTTGGGAAATTTGGCAAATGATTCGAAAACGCGCTTACCCTGGATGAGATCCTCCCTAAGAGTCTGCAATATTTTTTTTTGATTGCCTTTGGCATCTTCAAGCAAAGAATCAATAGTTTCGATGATTGAGATTCCTGCCGATAACATCGTGGAGAAGTTGCTCATCATGGCTATTTTCTCGGCAGTAGAAATAGAGAGTTTTTCAGTTTTAGCAATTTTTTGTTTGGGTGTTGGCGATTCTTTTTTCATTTTGGGTTAAGTAAGCGATTCTACCTTAGTAACTCTAAGTACCTCCTCGATTGAGGTAACTCCTTTTATTACTTTATCAAGCCCGTCGTCGAGCATGGTGCTCATTCCGTCAGAAATTGCTTGGTTTGAGATCACGTCGGAGCTGGCTTTATCCGTAATAAGTTTTCGAATATGGTTTGTGACCTCGAGGACCTCAAAAAGTCCCACTCTTCCAGCGTATCCAGTGAAATGACACACCTTACAGCCGTTACCTTTATAGACGACAAATTCTTTTTTTGTGCCAAAGTGCTTTTTTATGATCTCGGCCGGAATATTTTTGAGCAGATTACTTTGTGGGATGTCGACAGAAGTTCTACACATCTCGCAGATCTTTCTAATCAATCGCTGGGCAATGATGACGTTAACTGTTGAGGCGACCAGAAACGGCTCGACTTTCATATCGGTTAGCCGCGGCAAGGCGGTAGCGGCATCGTTTGTATGCAGAGTAGATAAGACAAGATGACCTGTCAAAGCGGCGTTAACAGCGATACCGGCCGTCTCTACGTCTCTGATCTCTCCTACAAAAATCACGTTGGGATCCTGCCTCAAAACTGAACGGAGTCCGGCTGCAAAAGTAAGATTGGTTTTGGGGTTGGCTTGGATCTGATTTATGCCTTTTATCTTATACTCAACCGGATCTTCGATGGTTGTGATATTTTTATCTCTTGTGTTTATGATTTTGAGAATGGCATAGATTGTTGTCGATTTACCAGAGCCGGTTGGACCTGTAGATAGGATCATGCCGTAAGATTTGTTGAAGGCTTTAGTCACTTTGTCTAAGTCATCTTGGGACATTCCAAGATCGATGAGTGAAAATTGCCTGGATTGAGACGAAAGCAGTCTTAATACAGCTTTTTCACCGTCAGCAATGGGAATAATCGAAACACGGATATCTAGATTTTCTTCCTCAAGTTTTACCCTCATTTTTCCGTCTTGAGCGCTTAGGTGTTCGTCAGTCCTCAAACGAGAGAGCACCTTTATTCTTGAAATGATTCTATCGTTCAAATCTTTTGGCAACGTGAGCATGTCGTGCAGCACACCGTCGATTCTAAAACGAATGAGTGAGTACTTCTCTTGCGGCTCGATATGGATATCAGATGATTTATCTTGATAGGCATAGTTTATGAGCAGATCGACTATTTTTGTAACGGGTGCTTCTGTAATAGTTTTTCCTTGCGAGTCTTTGCCTAAAAGTTCGTCAAATGTCTTTTGCAGGTCTTTCCTGTAGATTCTCAAAGTATTGTTTATATCTCTTTCAGTCGCAAAATAGACAAAGATTCTTTCTCCAGTTTTTTTAGATAGTAGTTGAAGAAGGTCTGTATTTCGCGGATCCGACATGGCTACTTTAACTCCCTCTTTAGTCCGTGCAAAAGCGATTACTTTATATTTTCTGGCAATTCGCTCCGGTGTTATTCGAAAAACTTCAGGAGGTATTGTCGTTTTGGAAAGTATGATAAATGGCAATTTTAGAAAATCTGCAATCAGGAGTCCTAAATTCTCATCGGAGACAAGATTGTTTTCTCGCAGGGCGTCTGCCAAAGATACGCCAGAATTTTTAGCGTATTCAAGAATCTTGTCCAGACCCTTTTCATCAACCAGTTTGTTTTTTTGGATGAGAGCTTTAAGTTGTTCGTCCGTGATTATCATATTATTAATAGATAATAGAAATTAGTTACTTGTGATTAGTTACTGGTTATTGAAAATAGAAACTGGAAAAGATTAATAATTTATTTAAACTACTTTCTATTCAGCAATTTCCATAACTAGCAACATGTTTCTAGCAACTATTTTCTAAATTCAGATTTATTTCTTAGTTAGTGTATTTATTTTTGTTATCAATTCGTTAAAATCAAACATACTTTTGTTGACATAATCTACGGCACCCAGCTTTTTGGCTTTTTCAATATCTGCCTCCTGTCCTAAAGTAGAGAATACCAGCACAGGAATATTTTTTAATGTTGCATCGTCTTGAAGCTTTCTAAGAACCTCAAACCCATCCTTTTTAGGCAGAATTATGTCCAAGATGACAAGATCCGGTTTTAAAGATTGAATTTTCTCAAGACCCTGTTCTCCATCATCGGCCTCGTCTACGTCAAAGCCCTTCTCCTTGAGCTTTTCTACATAAAATTTACGGAAAAAAATATCGTCTTCTATAAGCAGTAATCGCATGTTATCTTAAGCTGTCTTGAAAATTAATAATATCACCAGAAAGGTCAATTTCTTTGCTTTCTTTTTCAATTAAATCCAGCGAATTCTCCAACAGAGCGACAGCCTTAAGAATAAGGATGGAATTTACGGGGTCATAGATTCTTTTTTGCTCCTTTATTTCGCGAAAAAAACCCTCAAACAACTTGCATAGATGAGCATTTTTCTCAAAACCCATAAAATAATTCTGACTTTTGAGTGAATGAAAAAGACGGAATAATTCGTACACGATCTGTTGATTGGCTGTATCTTGATTAAGAAGCTGTAGATTTTTTTTCAATCCGCTAAGATGTTCTCTGGCAGTTTGCAAATATAAATTTTTGTATGCTGCCAAATCGATCGATCCCATATTCTGATATTACATAAGTAATTCTTTCTATTCAAGCATATAATAGCCTTATGTCAAAAAAACAAAAAATCGCGATCGTCTATGACTGGATTGATAAGTGGGGTGGAGTGGAAAGAGTGCTTTTGACGCTGCGTGAAATGTTTCCACATGCAGAGTTTTTTACTTCTTACTACGATTCAGAGAAAGCCGTGTGGGCAAAAGATTTAAAAATTAAAACGTCTTTTATTCAAAAATTTCCACAATTTATTAGAGGGAACAGAATTTTTTCCTTACCCCTTTATCCCTACGCGTTTGAGTCGTTTGACTTTTCTAATTACGATCTTGTTATTTCTGTTACTTCAGCTTTTGCAAAATCTATTATCACCAGACCAGACGCACTACATATCTGTTATCTTTTGACGCCGACAAGATTTCTTTGGTTTCGCACCGATGATTACATAAAAAATCAAGCTTTAAAGTTTGCATTATCATCGTATTTAGCTAAGCTGCGAGAATGGGATTTTATTGCGTCCCAGAGACCTGATCGTATTGCTTCAATTTCGAATACCGTTGCCGACCGCTGCAGGAAGTTTTATAAAAGGGAGTCGGCAGTGTTATATCCGCCTTTTGATATTAGTTATTGGGAAAAAATAAAAAAAAGTTTAGAAAGCAACGATCCCTACTTAGTCGGGATGACATTAAAATATCAAAAATATTTCTTGGTTGTTTCTCGATTAGAACCATATAAAAGAGTAGAGTTTGTTTTAAAAACGTTTAATCAAATGTTACCTATTCGATCACGGCCGAGCAACATAGGTAACATAGATAAAACTAATTTAGTCATTATTGGAGAAGGTAGCGAAGCTGCTAGGCTAAAAAAAATAGCTCGGGAAAACTTGGTATTTCTTAATAAATTAACTGATCAAGAACTTGCTTATTTGTATTCTAACGCAAAAGCGTTGATCATGCCGCAGGAGGAGGATTTTGGCTATGTTTCTTTGGAGGCGCAGTTTTTCGGTTGTCCGGTGATCGCATATAGAAAAGGAGGAGCCACAGAAACAGTTATCGAGGGAAAAACAGGCATATTTTTTGAGGAACAAAGCATCACATCTCTAATGAGCGCTTTACAAAAGTATAATGTGGTAAAATATGAGCTTAAGAGTAGACTTGAGAAGTTCGGGTTAGATAATATAAGGAAATTTTCTAAAGAAAAGTTTGTCAAGATGTTTAAAGCTATGACAATATCAAAGATCAAATAGCAAATATCAGAAATACATATTAAATATGAAATAAATTTTATTTTTACTGTGTATATTTGATTTTTTATATTTAATATTCCATATTTTATGAAGGCTATCATTTTTGCAGGTGGTGTAGGAACAAGGTTGTGGCCCTTATCCAGACGAAAAAGCCCAAAGCAATTTGGGAAAATTATCAATGATAAAACCATGCTTCAAATTGCGGTTAACAAACTTTTTCCCGATTTTAATTGGAATGATATTTACATATCTACAGGTGAACAGTATGAAGAAGTTGTTAAAAAACAGCTTCCGAATCTACCAGAACATAATATTATTGTTGAGCCTATGATGAGGGATGTTGGCCCTGCGGTTGGATTGACAACCGCTTTATTTATGAGATTATACCGGTCTGAACCATATCTTTTACTTTGGGGAAGCGACCATTTGGTTAAAAATGAAGATATGTTTCGAAAAGCAATAAGAGAAGCAGGGAAAATTATAAAAAACGACCCAAATAAAATTATATTTATCGGTCAACAGCCAAGGTTTGCCAATCAAAATTTAGGATATATAGAATTTGGACAGCAGATTAAAAAAGTCGGTGGGATTCCGGTATACCAATTTAAAGGGTTTCAGTATCGCCCCCATTTATCTACTGCTGAGAAATTTCTTAAAAGTGGACGTCATACCTGGAATTTAGGTTACTTTGTTACTACGCCACAATTTTTGTGGAATCTGTTTAAGACCTTTGCTCCTGCGCTTTTTCACAAGTTAAAAGAAATAAATTTAAGCTTTAGGACAGAAAATTACGCAAGGGTATTAAACAAAATATATCCGACGATTGAAAAGATTTCTTTCGATGAAGCTATCCTAGAAAAAATGGACCCGAAATATGGATATGTATTATCAGTTGATATTGGTTGGAGTGATATAGGGGCTTGGGAGGCTTTGAAAGAGGCATTACAAACAAAACCTGAAGATAATGTGACGCAAGGCAATGTTATGCTCAAGGAAAGCACGGATAATTTAGTTTACAACCATGAAGACAAAAAACTCGTAGTTGGCATCGATCTGAAAAATTTTCTTGTCGTTAATACTAAAGACGTTCTCCTTATAACAAAAAAGGAATCTGTACCTAAGATTAAAAAACTCGTTGAGAGTTTTGAGGGGACGGAGCACGAAAGTCTTACTTGACAATGCATTATCCTACTAGTAAAATAGCTTTCATGTCAATTTTGCAAACTCCTCTATTTTTTTACTATTTTTTTGCCCGCGAAGGCGGTGTGGGAGTTTGTGAAATGAGATCTAATTAAATAATTTTTTTAATATCCCACCCGCCGAAAGGCGGGTTTTTTAATGGGTTAAAAAATTAAAAATATGGAAAGATTTCGATCACTTAAAAATCAATTTGGTCATATTAACAGTGGCGGCCCTTGTGGTTATGAAAATCCAATGTTTTTCAAAGCGGCGGCTGAATTTTTAAGAAGAATAAATACGGAAGTGGAATTTGTGAGAGTAATTCGTGGACCTTTTACGAAACCTAGAACTAATGGAGGCAATGGTGCATGGTACGGAGAAGGAACTAAAATTATTCCTCAAGCATTAGAAATAGCCACTAAATATGGCTTAATTTACGCAACCGAGGTGGAAAATGCAGGCCACGTCTTGGCAGTGGCTCAAGCTATGCAAAAGGTAGGGATAAGTCATGTGTTATTTTGGATCGGAGCTCGTAATACTTCGTCTGGCAATCTGATAGATATTGCAAATGCTGTGGCAGATAATTCGGATGAGACTTTTTTGCTGTGTAAAAATTCTCTAATTTTTGATAGAGCAGTAAGCGAAGGAATTCCAGGCCACATTTCTAATAGTAGATTACCAATGGATAGGTTAATTTTTTGCCATCGGGGTTTTAGTGTGAAAGGTTTACCGACTAATATGCAGATAGATTTAAATCCAAATGATTATAGAAATATTCCTGATCATGAATGGGCAACTTCGCAATGGATAAACGATTGGCAGACAAATAATATTCCAATAATTTTTGACCCATCTCATGTCTATGGTGATGATGAGGTAGTTTTAAGTAAAGCTCCAGAATATTTTAATCATCCGTATAGCGGATACATATTAGAAGTTCATCCAAATCCTACTAATGCCAAAAGTGACGCAGCTCAACAGTTAAGTTTTGATCAGTTTACAAAATGGATTAGCATTTATAAAGAATTTTTTGAAAATGGATGAACTCAAAAGATATCGTAATCAAATTGACGGCATCGATTACAAGCTCATTGATTATTTTTAGTTTATGAAACAAATTAGTATTGTTGGATTTGGTAGATTTGGAAAAGTTCTCTATCGGCTTATAAAAGGCGATTTTGTCGTTACACTTTTCAACAGAAGCGAAGTAGACCCAAAAGCAATTGAGCTGACAAAAAATACTGTAATTGGGAAAGATCTGGCTGATGTCTATAAAAGTGATGTGATCTTTTATGCGGTTCCAATTTCTGCTTTTGAGCAAGTCATAGCTTCACAGAAAAAGTATTTTCGCAAAGCGCATCTACTAATCGACGTTCTTTCGGTTAAAGAGCATCCAGCACGCATATTTAAGAAACACTTGCGAGAAAGTAACGCTCAAGCCATTTTAACTCACCCGATGTTTGGTCCAGATAGCAGCAGACACGGTTTTGCCGGATTACCTTTAGTCATGGATAAGTTTATGGCTGGTCAAAGCAACTATCGCTTTTGGAAAGATTATTTCACGGGAAAAGGAATAAAAGTGATAGAGATGTCTGCCAGAGAGCATGATAAACTGGCGGCTGACTCACAGGGGGTAACCCATTTTATCGGCAGATTACTAGAAGAGTTTCATTTGAAACCGACCTTAATAGACACCCTAGGCGCAAAAAAGCTCCAGGGGGTAATGGATCAAACCTGCAATGATACTTGGGAGCTTTTTCTCAATCTGCAGAATTACAATCATTACACCAAACAGATGCGTTTACGTTTAGGAAAAGCTTACGACAAACTTTATGATAAATTGTCGCCAAAACGAGTCAACATAAAACATATTATTTATGGAATTCAGGGAGGAATCGGGAGTTTTAACGAAGAGGCAATTCTGTTTTATGCGGCAAAAAATAAGATAAAAAATTTTAAGATAAAGTACTTATACACCACAGAGAAGGTGCTAAAAAATCTTTACGAGGGGAATGTTGATTTTGGTTTGTTTGCAATTCAAAATGCCGTTGGCGGAGTAGTTCAAGAATCAACTTACGCAATGGCGCGATACAAATTCAAGATTGTTGACGAATTTGATATTCCGATAAGACATTTTTTAATGAAGAGAAAAGACGTTGATATTAAAAAAATAAAAACGATTATGGCTCATCCGCAAGTTTTTAAGCAATGCCAAAACACTTTAGCCAGAAAATATGCGTCCTTTCGCCTAATAAGTGGTAAAGGTGATTGCCTGGATACTGCAAAAGCCGCCTGGTCGCTATCTAAAAATAAATTACCCTCTAACATTGCCATCCTTGGACCTAAAACTCTAGCAAAAATCTATGATCTAGAAATAATTGATGAAAATTTACAAGATGATAAAGAGAACAATACAACCTTCTTTCTAGTTTCGAGATAATCTGTTAAAATATGAATCATGCAGAAGGTTTTTTCTTTAGCAAGAGGAACGCTATACAAAAAATACTTTAAAAGAGTAATAGACTTAATTGGAGCTATAATTCTGCTCGTGGTTTTTTCCCCAATCTATATTCTGACGGCAATTGCAATATCGATTGACTCAAGCGGACCCGTGCTCGCCGATGTACCAGAGAGGATTGGCAAAGACGGAAAAAAATTTAAAATGTATAAGTTTAGGTCGATGGTTGTTAATGCGCATCATTTACTAAGAACTGATCCGAGATTTCACCATCTATACGAGGAATATAAAAAAGGAAGTTATAAGCTAAAAAAAGATCCCAGAATTACCTCAATGGGTAAATTTATTCGCAAACATTCATTAGATGAAATTCCGCAACTTATAAATGTTTTGAGAGGAGAGATGAGTTTGGTAGGCCCTAGAGCTTATTATCCCGATGAATTGGAGAATCAGCAAAAAAAATTCCCTCACACTAGAAAGCTTGTAGCCAAGGTGCTGTCTATGAAGCCTGGGATAACCGGCCTTTGGCAGGTTTCGGGTAGATCGGAGGTAAATTTTGATAAGAGAATCGCGATCGACGCTTCCTATGTGAATGATGTATCCTTATGGATGGATCTAAAAATTATTTTTCGAACGCCGTTTATTATGCTTTCTGGACAAGGAGCAGTCTAATATTGTAGAATAATAGTTCAAAATAATTGTCATTCCCGCGAAAGCGGGAATCTAGTTTATCTGGATTCCGCATCAAGTGCGGAATGACAAAAGTATATGAGAGAATTCAGCTTTACACCAAAAAGAAAAAAGAAAAAAGCTCTATCTTTTCTTGGCGTTCTTCTGCTTATCTTCGGAGTTTTTTCAGTATATTTATTCCTAACTTATAGGAGCATATCGGGAAAAGGTAAAATTCTAATTGCTTCGGCAAAAGAAGTGAAGACTGTTTTTTCCCAAAATGATATCGATTTGTTAAATAAAAAATTTGAAGATTTTTCAGGAAAATATGACGATTTCAAGAAGTCGGCCAGAACTGTCTACTGGGCTTCTTTTATTCCTTACATTTCTGACTTCAAGAACGGGGTTGAGGCAGGAGAATACCTGATTAAGGCAGGACGGGAGTCGATAAATGCAGTGACACCATATGCAGATTTGATTGGATTCAAAAAAGGACAAGCTTCTTTTGTGGAAAAATCGGCAGAGGATAGATTAGAAACTGCTATTTTAACTCTAGATAAAGTGCTGATAAAGGTTGACCCTATTTCTGAAGATATAAAACAGGCTGAACTAAGAATTGAACGGATTGATCCAAATCGCTACCCAAATAAAATAGGTTCGAAGTTGGTAAGGGAAAGAATAGAGAACTTAAAAGAGCAGTTTACCGGTTTGGCTTCACTTTTTGTCGACGCAAAACCGTTAGTCAAAAAATTACCCGAGATATTCGGCAATGACAGAGAAAAAAAATACTTAATTTTGTTCCAAAACGACAAGGAGTTGCGGGCTACAGGGGGTTTCTTAACTGCCTATTCGGTATTTACGGTTAAGAATGGAAAGATAAAAATTGCCAGATCTAAAGATATCTACACGCTTGACGACAGCATATCCGTTCATCCTGCAGCGCCAAAAGAGATATTAACTTATCATAAAGGAGTGTCAAGGTTATACATCAGAGACAGCAATCTATCTCCGGATTTTCCCACGTCGATAAAACTTTTTAATGATCTTTATAAAAGCAGCAGCGAAAAAGTAGAGTATGACGGAATAATAGCCTTAGACACAAAGGTATTGGTAGACTTGCTTACGATCTTCGGCGATACAGAGGCAAGAGGAATCAGATTCTCTGCCCAAAAGGATAAACGCTGTGACTGTCCCCAAGTTATCTATACGTTACTCAATGAGATCGATAGACCGGTTGGTTTTATAAAAGAGGATAGAAAAGGAGTTTTGGGTGATTTAATGTACGCGTTATTTTATAAAGCAATCGGTTTTTCTCCTTCAAAATATTGGGGTACTTTGATCCAAGAGATGTTTAAGAATCTTCAGGAAAAGCACGTTCTCGTTTACTTTATCGATCAAGATTTACAAGAATCAGTTGAGAAGCTGAATTTTGCTGCCAGGATCAAAGATTTTGATGGTGATTATCTTCACGTTAATAATGTAAATTTCGCTGGTGCAAAGGCAAATTTATTTACTTCACAGTCAATTAGTTCAGCAACGACGTTAAATGATAACGGAAAATTAACCCGTGAAGTAGCCGTTGAGTTCCGAAATCCTTATCCCCACTCGGACTGTAGTTTAGAGCGAGGAGGATTGTGTCTTAACGCGACGCTTCGAGACTGGATACGTTTTTATGTGCCTCAAGGATCGGAGCTTATAAGTTTTGCCGGCTCGAAAAAGAAGGTGCAGACTTATGATGATTTAGGCAAGACTGTCTTCGAGGGTTATTTAGAGATAACACCGATGGGTAAGGCTCAAGTGATTGTGAAGTACACACTGCCGGATAAGCTGGATGGCAGAGATTACAAACTTCTGATCCAAAAACAGCCGGGAACATATGAAGACAAGCTAAAGGTTGATGTAAATGGAAAAAATCTCTATAACGGAGTTCTGGATATGGATAAGGAAATAAAATTAAAATAATAATTATTCTTAAATTTACATTTTCATTCGAGTTTAATCTATAAATTTCTGTCATTCTGAGCCGAAGGCGAAGAATCTAGCGAAGACAGGTACAGTACTGTACTTGTCGAAGCGCATTATACGTCCCGATTTAATCAGGGCTAGATCCTTTACGCAGCGTGCACCGAGCTTGTCAAATGTATTCAGGATGACGAAGATATGTTCTGATATAGTTTTGTCAAAGATTCTGAATTCTTACATATTCTATCTGAAATTGTATTTTAAATCAATATTTAATAAAATACTTGTATGCA